>JAYUYI010000701.1:0-7064 GCA_043752545.1 Thermoleptolyngbya sp. | reverse complement strand
CCCAATAGGCCAACCGTGCCAGCCAGCGGAAGCCGTCGAGCTGGTAATCGCGCAGCTCAGCGTGCAGGGTTGACGGCAACTCTGGCTCAAAGGTTTGGCTGTCGCGCAGCCGCTGCAGGTGTGCTTTCCAGTGTTTGTCGGTTTTTAGATCTCCAACCTCGTCCATCCAGTCTTCGACTGCCAGAGCGGCCAGGGGATGCAGCCGCACCCCTTTGCCAGACTTTTCGGAAAAGGCGCGCAGTTCATCCAGCCGTTTGCGGAATTCTTGCGTTAGAGCCAAAAATTGACCGTCGCCAAGGGGAATGAAGCGGCTAGGGGTTTTCTCTAGCAGCTGCATCAGCTGTTTCATATCCAGCACCAGTTGGTCGTTGAGTTCTAAGCCGCCTTCGGTGGCAAACCAATCGTTCTGGCGTTTGATGTTGATTTTGAAATCTTGGAGGCTCGCCTGGTGGCTGACGCGGAAGCGCTCCCCTTCTGGGTGTTCGATTACGATGCTGTCGCCGAGCGCCTGCGCTTCTACCAGAAACTCTAGGCAAGCGTCTGGTTCTTCGATCAGCCATTCATTCTCTTGCTGCTCTTGCTCAGCTAAAATCGGACAGGCGGCGATCGCCGCATTGGCCAGTTTCTTCTCTTCGCGCAAATTCCGGGTTGTCTGCATCCGCTTGCCTTCAATTTCGGCAATCACGGTTTCACCGCCTGCCCCCGGTCGATAGTATGGCCCACCTTGGGCAAAGGGACGGGTCAACACCGCCACCTTTAACCCGGCGTTGGCGGGTAGCAGGTGCAGGTGGGGTTTGGGATCAGAGGTGACCTCTTCTGTGGCCACCCCACCGCCAATATCGGAATGGACTGTCACGACGCTCGAAATGGAATGAATCGCTGACAGCACCCGTTCTGTGGCCGCAGCAGGCACCTCCAACCGATTTTTTGCCCCCAAGATCTCTGCAATGCGGCGATGCTCAGCGGTGACTTCAATAATCTTGAGCCGGGTGGGGCTTTCTTGGGTAATTAGCAGGTCTTGACCCGCTTTGAGTTCGGGTGAGAATTGCAGGGTTAAATGATCGGCATTGCTCTTTTTCACCAGCAGTTCTGGTTCTCCCTTGACTAGCTCTACCCGTATGGTTGGAGCATCTTCCCAAAACACGCAGGGGTGGCCAATTAAAGCCGCGATCGCCTTCTCGCTAAAGCGATAGTCGGCTTGATTGCCCCAACCATAGGGGTCAGCTTGAATTTGAGCACACATGCGCAGGTCTTGCGGGGTCAGGTAAGACATCTCGCTAGTGTTGGTTTTGAGGCGCTTGAGGGCAATCGGGCGACCCTTACTCCAGCTACCTTTGGCCGTCAGCGATTGCTCTCGCGGTTGGATCTGACAGCCGACATGGGGATACAAGGTGATAAACCAGGCTAGACGCTGCGTTGATTCCGATTTTGTGCCACTTTGACCCGGCTCTTTGCGCAGATTCGTTAGCGCATTGAGGCACATCTCCCACGGCTCTTGGGGCTGAATGATATCGACCAGCGATCGCATCGCGCTGTCCGCTAACAAAGCAGAGCCTTCGATACCGTAAGCACTGTGGGGCATGAGCTTGAGCAGCAGTTCGGCGGCAGCTTTGGCCATGCCCAAATATCCCGCTGCCTTAGCATCTACATAAAAGGGTTCTAGCAGCCGGGGCAAGTCTCGCTTGGCCACAGCCGGGTCAACCCAATAGAGACAGAAGCAGCAAAACAGGGTTTCAAAACTATTGCCCGCCAAATGGGGGGCAATCGGCAGATTCAGCAATAGTCCCTTTTTAGCGAGATCGCCCTGCTGAACGTTAATCAGATGTTCGAGTGCCGTATAGGTATCACTCAGCCAGTGCTTCGATTGACGAGCAATGCTGGCATACTCGGCAGCCTCCTTTAAGCGTTCTGCAGAGCCGTCCTTGAGCAATGCCAAGAGATAAAATAAGCCGCTGATGGCTTGAAAGTAAACCTTGCGTTTGCCACTGGCTTTTTTGAGAGCCTGTAGGGCAGTCGAGAAGTAGGCGATCGCCTGAGCATCGTCTCCCCGAAAGAAGGCCAGCGATCCCCAGAGGGCAGTCACCCGACTTTGCTGCGCCTTGGGGATCTGCTCTAGCGTCCGTTGCGCTTCGGCCAAATTGCCGCGCAGAAAGCAGTGCTCAATGTAGATCACTGCCATCAACGACAAGTCTGTCTCACTTTGATGAGCAACATCCTCTTTCAGCAGTGATACCGCCGCCGCTGCTGGGGTCAGCTCCAGCATCGAATGATTCAGAATGCTGACCAGCGCATCTTCGTGTAGCTCTGGCGAGAGGGTGCGAAACCACTCTCCATCGAATGGATTATCGCAAACGCGCAAGAAAATGCTATCGAGCGACAGTTTGTCTTTTTGATAGCTGTATTTGTAATAGTCGTCTAACTGCTTACGAATCAGCTGGAGATCGCTGCGGTAAATTCCTAAGCGGAGCTCACGAATGAGCTGGCGATCGCTAGTAAACGAAATCGGGCCACCTTTCCAGCGTCTAGGCGGCGGAAATCCCTTCTCAATCGCTTGCACAAATCGCTCAAACTTTTTGGCTCGAACTGCATCACGCGTGGCAATCTCTGTCAGCAGCGGATGGCATTGCGGCCCTAGCCCACCCGGCTGAATCAGCGCACCCCGTTGGAGCAGGCGATCGATTAAGGGCTTGACTATAATAATTGTCAATACCTTACCGCCGCGATCTTTTTCGCTCAGATAATTCCAGCAGTTGACCAATAGCGAGCGGCTGATGGGTTCATAGATAATTGAGCACAACTGCACCATTGCCTGTTCGAGAGCGTCTAGGTTTTGATAAATCTGAACTAGTTTGCTCCGAGTCTGTTCAAGCTCAAAAGTAGAGGGAATAGTGCTGCGCTTAGATTGAGTCATGCTGCCCTAGGCGATCGCGCGCTCGGATTAAGAATCGGGTTAAGAAAAGGAGTACCAAAAAGCGAAGCTGGATACATAGCTAGCCTGAAAAGTGGTCTAGTTAAGACCCGTGAACTGGCCAAGCAATTCTTAATTATGCAACTATACATAATCAATGGTTGAAGTTTCACCCGTTCGAGAGCAAACTCCTAACCACTGGTTGTGATATTAGCTCACCCTCAAGCCAATGTGGCTGGCCTGACTCACTCTTCGACGCGATAGCCCAACTCTGCTAGGCGGGTGCGCGACTGCCGCCATTTGGGCTGCACTTTGACAAATAGCTCTAAATAAACGTGACCCATCACCAGTTTTTGAATCTGCTGGCGAGCCGCGCTGCCAATCGCTTTCAACATGGTGCCGCCCTTGCCAATCACAATCCCCTTCTGCGAATCGCGTTCCACGTTGATGGTGGCCAGAATGCGAGTAATTTCTGGGTCTTCATCGACCCGTTCAATGGCGATCGCCACCGAATGGGGCACTTCGTCTCGGGTCAGCGTCAGAATTTGTTCTCGAATTAGCTCACCCATGATGAACCGTTCGGGCTGGTCGGTGACCAAGCTGGGCGGGTAATAGTAAGGCCCTGGCTCTAGCTGTGCAATCAAGTGCGTTTGCAGCTCGTCTAACCCGTCACCCGTCAGCGCCGAGAACTTGGCGACTGGCCACCCCTGAGCCGTGGCGAGCGCCTGGTAGCTGGGGTCAATATCCTCGCGGTCGGCGGGTTGCTGGTCGGCTTTGTTGATGCCCAACAGCACGGGGGTAGTTGTGTGGCTCAGCAACTCTGCCACAAAGCGATCGCCTCCCCCTGCTTCCACAGAACCATCGACCACAAACAAAAGCAGATCGACCGAATCAATCGCAATTCGAGCATTTTTCACCAGCACCTTACCCAGTTCGTGGTGCGGCTTATGAATCCCTGGCGTGTCTACAAAAATGATCTGGGCGTCAGAGGTGGTCAAAATCCCTCGCAGTCGATTGCGAGTAGTCTGAGAAATGGGAGAGGTGATGGCGATTTTTTGCCCTACAATCTGGTTCATCAGGGTCGATTTGCCCACATTGGGGCGACCCACAATGCCCACAAAACCAGACCGAAAGCCTTCTGGTGCCGGGGGAATTGGTGCGTAGGCATCCCCATCTAGCAAATCAATGGGTGCCGCTAAACCGGCTTCAGGCGAATCGTCTAGCAGATCGGTAGATGGCTCGTTGGTAGAATAATTGGGATCTTCGGGTGAGGGGAGCGGTGCAAACGTGTAAGACATTCTTTAGGTACGGGACGCAATGAAATCGCGTGTGGTGATACCTGCATTATCTTGCACAATGGCGATCAGATCATTTCCTCTGAAAATAGCAGAATCTCGGGTTGACTTGCCAAGATAATTCTTATTGGTAGAAATAGTGTATCGGCCACTTTTGCCGCTGATTTGAATTCGATCGCCGTCACGCGCCGAAAAGTCGGCAATGGTGGCATACCCAGAACCCAGGTAGAAGATGCCGCCGCCGCCCTTTGATCCGATCACAAACCGATCGCCGCCTACACCGCCCGTGAGGCTATCGCGCTCGCTGCCGACTCCACCGTAGCCAATCAACGTGTCTCTGCCCTCTTCCCCAATGAGGCGATCGTTGCCGCGATTGCCATTGAGGGTATCGTTCCCATCCTGCCCGTACAGCACATCTGTGCCATCGCCGCCATCTAACTTATCTTTGCCAAAACTGCCAAAGAGTTCGTCATTGCCGCCCATGCCAAACAGCGAGTCATTGCCTTGGAGGCCAGAGAGCACATTGTCTCTGCCATTGCCCGTGAGGGAGTTTTTCAATTCGTTGCCGGTACCAAACCGGGCGGACCCAGTTAGAACCAAGTTCTCAAGTGGCTTGCCCTTGAGTTCATAGTCAAAGGGAATTTGAATGGTGTCACCTTTGCCGCCATCGGGAGGTTCAATTATTTTGAAGGCGTAGCTTGACACCGCGTAGGTATCGTTTCCAGCACCGCCATAGAGCTGGTCAAACCCACTGCCCGCGACTAAGAGATCATTGCCATCGCCGCCATAGAGGCGATCGTTGCCTGACCCACCATAGATTTCGTCGTTTCCTTCAAACCCATAAATCACATCTACTCCCTCAAATCCATAGAGTTTGTTGCCGAACTCGTTGGCTTGAATGAAGTTGTCGTTATTGTTGCCGCCGCCAATAATGCCACCCCGTAAGTTGAAGCTCTCAATATTTTCGGTCAGAGTGAAGTCTACGAATGCGATAACGGCATCGTTGCCTTGTTCAGGTAGCTCATAGACCTGAGTTTTAGTGTTACGGATCACGTAGGTGTCATCACCAGCGCCGCCAGAAATGACATCTGTACCTAAATCGCCATCAATGGAGTCGGAGCCTGGTGTGCCAAAGAGGACATCATCTAACGGGGTGCCGACAATACTAGCCATTCAATCGTTCCTAACGCAATCTCCCTGAATTTAACAACGCAGGTTAGGCGATTGTGTAAGGGAAGCATGAATCCTCAGCGGTGAAATATTTTGATTCCTAAAATTTCACACAAAATTTAAGGACAGAATTGGCCAGAAATGCTGTGGCATCAAGGTTTTGGGATAAAAGTTTTAGCAATGGACTCGATAGAGCGATTAGACGCAAAAATTAAGCGTTTTTGACCAAAAATGGCAGTGTTGAAAATGGCAGTGCTGATTGTGGAGATGACCCTGTTTTCCAACGACTCTATGAGTACATTTTTGGAAGACACACTTTTTGAGGACACACTGTATCCTTCAAATCGGCACGGCTAATCGCGCCGATTTTTCTTCTTCCCTCTTTTGTCATCGTCATCTTCTTTTTCGGCTTCAACTGCTCCTGATAAATCTTGAGGTGCAGCCGTTGCTGGAGTCAGCTGGGCAGGATTGATCTGCGCAGGCGGATTTTGGGTAGGGGAGGGAGGGATTAGTGCCCGTTGCACAAGAATGGGTACTGCTGCTGTTCCCGCCAGAGAAACAGCGCCAATCATTCCTTGCATCAACGTCAATTTAAATCCTTTCTTGGGGGGTTCAGGTGAGTTACCAGGGTTGGTCATAAGAGGCTGTCCTAAGTAAACCGTAGATTAGGTGAACAGGAAGTAATGGTCTAGACGAAGTTTTTATTGCGTTGAGCCATCACCCACCGAACAGGTCAAATGTCGCTCCAGCATAACCTAGCCGACACGGACAGCCAGATGATTTCATATTTGAGGGCGCAAGTCCAAGGGCGCAAGCGCGTGTAAATGCCTAGGCTAGTTCGCTACCGCTATGGAGCAGTGCCGCGCCCCGACGATAAATTTCGCGGGCATACTCGGTCCAGGTGCCCTGTCCCCAGTAGCGGAAGCAGCTGGTCTGCAGCAGCAAATTATGCAGCAGCGCGGCTTGATAGTTGGGCTGTTGGGTAACGTGAGGGTTTTGTTGCACCTGGGGATCAAAGGTTTGATGGAAGGCGGCGCTGAGTTGATTCATTGGCTCTAACACGTTGTCGTAGCCAGCGACCCAGCTCAGGTTATTCGTCCAAGAGGCTCCATCCATGTGGAACTGATGGTCGGTGGCTTTGAGTTCGGCGATCGCCCCTTCCACTTGCTCCGTGGTTGCCGTCTGCCGCCCCACCCGCTGCCAGATTTTGTGCTGGTTGACGGCCTGCACCTGCGGATAGTCAGCTGGCTTCACCCCCGAGGCTTCCAGCAGCTCAATATATTCCGTCCCATTCACGCCCGTCACGCCCGTTGCGCTGCGCCCATGGTCTTTGATGCCATACCACAGCGGCGAAAAATCGCGAGGAAACTCGTTCATCATCACCCCGCCGTTTTCACCATCGGCAATTTGGGTGACACAGCCAGGAATGGTGCGATCGCCCATAGCCTGCTGTCCGCGACCTTTGGCCTCGTGGTAGGGCTGCATTTGAGCCACTAGCTTGGTGTCCGATCCCTGGGTTTTGATCAGCACAGTAATGCTGACGGTTTCGCCATCAGAATTAGTGGCGACCAGCGTATTGGGAATATATTTCTGGTCATGCGAGAGCGCAGATCCGTCCAGCTGCTCCAGGGAATGCTCCTGCACCATCAGCCAGCGATAGCCACAGTCCTTCAGCGCCCGAATATACTCAT
>JAYUYI010000700.1:0-2827 GCA_043752545.1 Thermoleptolyngbya sp. | reverse complement strand
TGCTGTGGCTGGAGCGCCACCCAGGTAAAAATGCCTTTTCCGCCGGGTGAGGCGCACATATCCAGCGTCAGTTCAATCGGGTGGGCGATGCTAAGTAGCGTAGAAATGGCAAAGACGGACGAAAAATCGAGGCAGTAAAAATAGCCCTGCTGATGCAACGGCGATCGCCCCGGTTTTGCGCCAATTTCTAGGCGATCGATAAAGCTGGGCTGCCAGGGTAGAGGCGGGACGTTCGGCTTTGCCATCTCGCAGAAAATCGCCCACTCCACTGCGGCGGGTCTGGGCTGACACCAGAGGATGCAAGGATGAAACGGCTTTGGAGAGAGTAGCGCCTCTACAAATTGCGCTTGTTGGGTAGGGTCTGAAAACAGATTACGGCTAAATTTGAGCAGAAGATTGGACGGGGTTTCCACAGGATGCTTGGGTCGGGGCAATGGGATGAGGGGCTAGCGGGCAGTGTCTACAGTCGTGTTGAGTAAGGGCGGCTCTGAGCGGGCAGGTTGTCCCACGGGATGATAGCCCGATTGTAAGTGCCGCGATTGCTGGATTAGCTCTATCGCCACCTGGTCTGCCGTTTGCCCTGCTCCATCGACTGGATGTATGAGTACCTGGCGGCGCTTAAGGTCGTAGTCATAGGTTTTGTCGTAATAGCTCAGCAGCAGGTCAAATGCCTCGGCCAACCGGCGTTCTTGCAGCAGGGCGATCGCCGCTTGGGTGCGCAGTCCGCCTAGGCGTTTGCGGATGCGTTCGGTGGCCAAAATCAAATCAGCCATGCTGGCACAGCCATAGACCTCGACCAGCAGCGCCAACCGTTCGGCCTGCGGACGCACCAGTTCCAGAACAGGAGCCTGCTGCATCTGCTGATATAGAGCTTCTGGCAAGCGGCAGCACCCAATCCGATTGCTTTCGGCCTCAATCCACACGGGGCGCTGGGGATCAACCTGTGACCACTGGAGGGCGATTGCATTTTCAAACTGTTCGGTCGTGGGCTGCGGCGGCAACCCCAACCCGCCAAAGCTGCTGCCCCGGTGGCTGGCGATCGCTTCTAAATCCAACACTTGCTCCCCGCGAGCGGCCAGAGCCGTGAGCACATCGGTTTTGCCTGTGCCCGTCATACCGCCCAAAATTAGCACCTGACGCGGCACTTGCGGCATGGCCACCGCCCAGTTGCGAAAGGCTTTGTAGCCGCCAGCCAGCGTGCTCACCTGGAAGCCGCCGATACCCAGCACCCAGGCCACTGCTTCACTGCGCATGCCGCCGCGCCAGCAGTGCAGCCGCACTTGGCGATCGGGGGCGAGTTGTTTGGCCTGGGCGATGAAGCCGGCAAACTTGGGACCGGCGATCGCAAACCCCAGCTCCACCGCCGCATCCCGGCCTTCGTGCTTGTAGCAAATTCCCACCTGCGCCCGTTCTTGATCGGAAAACAGGGGAAAGCTAGTCGCACCAGGAATATGGCCTTGAGCAAACTCTGTCGGGCTGCGCACGTCTAGAATGACAGGAGATAGCGTGAGAAATTGAGTGATGGGTAACGGCACGTAGCAGGCAGACGATAAGGCGGATAAAACAGACAGAAGTGTATCAAGTGTAGCGTCTGAACAATCCTTGAAGTCACGAGTGAGATCATGCATCGGGTTGGAATGCCATTGGGAATGCAATCAGCACTACAAAGCATGGGTTTAAATACCAATCGCAACATCAACAGCATCGTGGTTCACGATGCTCAACAGCAGCGCTGGCTACAGTTTCAACATCCACTGGCGGTGTTTACAGCATCCACGATCAGCGAGGTGATGCCGTTGCTAGAAACGGTGCAGCAGCAAGTCGAGCAGCACGGGTGTTATGCGGCTGGATTTTTGAGCTACGAAGCGGCTCCGGCCTTCGATTGCAGCCTGAGCGTGCAGCCTCACAGCCGCTTTCCGCTCGCCTGGTTTGGCCTCTATTCCCATCCCCAAACGATGACGCTGCCCGCCGCCGCGCCAGAGTCACTGCGGCTCGACTGGACTGCATCGATTTCTCAGCAGCAGTACCATGAAGCGATTCAGACGATCAAAGCGCTCATTGCCCAAGGGCACACCTATCAAGTCAATTATTCGTTTCGGCTGCGGGCGGCATTTCCCTACGATGCCTGGGTCTATTTTCTGCAACTGATGCAGGCGCAGGAAGGCTGTTACGGTGCCTATATTAACCTGGACGATTGGGCGATTTGCTGCGCTGCGCCAGAGCTATTTTTTGACTGGGGCGATCGCAGCCTCGCCTGCCGCCCGATGAAGGGCACCGCGCCGCGTGGGTTAACTGTGGAACGCGATCGCCACCATGCTGCCGCCTTGCGCCAGTCTGCCAAAAACCAGGCCGAAAATCTGATGATTGTGGACATGGTGCGCAATGATTTGGGGCGGATTGCCGAGATCGGCAGCGTTCAGGTCAACCAATTGTTTGACGTAGAACAATATCCGACGCTGTGGCAAATGACGTCTCCGGTGCAGTGCCGCACCGACGCCAGTCTGGTGGAAATATTTGGCGCGTTATTTCCCTGCGCGTCGATTACGGGCGCGCCCAAACCCAGCACGATGCAGATTATTACCGAGCTGGAAGATTCACCGCGCCAGATCTACACGGGCACCATTGGCTTCATCACACCCGAGCGGACGGCTCAATTTAACGTCGCCATTCGCACGGTGCTGGTGGATAAGATCGCTCAGACTGCGGAATATGGCGTCGGTGGCGGCATTGTCTGGGATTCGGTGGCCGATGATGAGTATGAAGAATGCTGCACCAAGGCAAAAATTTTGACCCAGCGGCGATCGCCCTTCTCGCTGCTCGAATCAAT
>JAYUYI010000699.1:0-15409 GCA_043752545.1 Thermoleptolyngbya sp. | reverse complement strand
CACTTTCAGTACTCCAACCTAGCTACTGGCGATCGCCAATTACCCCACCTAGCCAATTACCCCACCTAGAGAGATAAAGCGCGATCGCTTCATCGTGGCTTGATATAAAAAGCACTAACTTCATGAAGGGTGTCAGGAATTGACGATAGAAATAATGTAGACAGTTTCAGAGCTAACGTCTCCATCTGTTCGGAGTGATTAGTCTGGAAATTGCTTTCTGGTGTCGCGGTATGCGACTCGGACTGTGATGGGTGCCTCTCTACGCGCTAGTTTCCCCTTTCAGGACTTGGACATGGCATGGAACGCCAATGTCTCACCTTATCAAACGTTCTTCTATTTAAGAATGAACCTTCAAACCATGAAGGCTGGAACCTGAATATTCTTTCAGCGTCGTGACTACTTAGTCCTGAATACCGGGAACACTAGCAGTAAGCATTAGTAGAACAGCCCCCTTGTTATCTGGAGCAACTGAGACGATTACTATGCCAGCAAAACCCTTCTTCGCTGACGCCGAGTACAACGAATCCTCTAATGGCTTCGACTTCCAACCGGATAGCGCCATCATGAACGAACCTGACCTAGAAACGCAGCTGACTGAAGAGATGGTGAGCTTAGATATGGAGTTTGCCAATCCTGCGAGTTTAGGGAAAGGAGCAGGTCGGCGCACTACGGATTTGGTGCGACTGTACCTGCAAGAGATTGGTCGCGTTCGGCTGTTAGGGCGTGATGAAGAAGTTTCGGAAGCCCAAAAAGTTCAGAGATACATGGGGCTGCTAGAGCTTTGCAATGTGGCCGCTGAACAGGGCGACGAACTATTACAGCGTCATGTCCAATTGGTTGAAGTGCACGATCGCCTCACCTCAAACTTGGGGCATCGTCCTTCTCTAGAGCGGTGGTCTGTAGCCGCCAGCATTTCTGTAGCCGACCTCAAACCTACCTTGGCAGAAGGTAAACGCCGCTGGGCAGAGCTAGCCGATAAGCCCGTTGAAGACCTAGAGCGCCTACAGGTGGAAGGGGTCGCGGCCAAAGATCACATGATCAAAGCCAACTTGCGATTAGTGGTATCGGTTGCCAAAAAATATCAAAACCGGGGTCTAGAACTGCTGGATTTAATCCAAGAAGGAACGCTGGGTTTGGAGCGGGCAGTCGAAAAGTTTGACCCCACTAAGGGCTATCGCTTCAGCACCTATGCCTACTGGTGGATTCGCCAGGGCATCACTCGGGCGATCGCCACCCAAAGCCGAATTATTCGCCTCCCTGTCCACATCACCGAAAAGCTGAACAAAATCAAGAAGGCACAGCGTAAAGTCTCCCAAGAGAAGGGACGCACCGCCACTATCGAAGATATCGCCGCCGAGCTAGACATGACCGCCATCCAGGTGCGGGAAGTGTTACAGCGAGTTCCCCGTGCTGTTTCCCTAGAAACTAAGGTGGGGAAAGAGCGCGATACTGAACTAGGCGATTTGCTAGAGACAGAAGGCGCTTCTCCCGAAGAAACCCTGATGCGCGAATCGTTGCTGCGCGATTTGCAGCAACTGCTGACTGACCTCACGAGTCGCGAGCGCGATGTCATTCAAATGCGATTTGGGTTAGGTGATGGCCAGCCTTATTCCTTAGCGGAAATTGGTCGCGCCCTCGACCTCTCACGAGAACGAGTGCGCCAAATTGAAGCTAAGGCACTGCAAAAGCTGCGTCAGCCCAAACGACGCAACCGGGTTCGCGATTATCTAGAGTCATTATCTTGACCTAACGCATGTCCCTTCGGATCAAAGCTAAATCCTGTCTGCGTAATCCGTAGGCAGGATCCAAAGATTTTTGTACACCCCCTGTAGAGCCGGGATTAATCGCGGCTCTACAGGGGGTGTCGTGTATGCGGTTTAGCGCTGCCCACTTGCCACTTGCATTACCTGAAACAGAGCCGATATATTGGCCAGATCCGCATCTTCGTGCCCAGCAGCGCCGGTCAATGCCGCCAGACAGGGGAAGACGGTCAGACTAGCAATTTGGTTAGCTGCTTGGGTATTGGCGGCGGTGAGGGTGATCAGGGGCAATGAGGCTAGGTCGGGATAGCGGCTCAGCTGGGTAAGATAATGCAGGGGATTAGGCAAGAATCCGTCTAGCAAGATGACATCAGGTTGCCAAACGCGAGCCAGTAAATCGGCTTGCTCTAGATCGTCTACTTCTAGGACTCGGCAGGGATGCGCATGGAGCAGTGTGGCTAGATCGGGCAGGGTGGAGGTCGGTGGCTCTCCAGCAGCGGCCTGGTTAGAGCTGGCAGAGTGGACATCCGCAGATGGGGTTTCTGGGTCTAAGAGGGCACCTACTTGAAGATGCAGGACAGTCAACGTTCCTGAAGACGGATGAGACTGGGTGGAGGGTGGGATGACGTGGGCAGCAAGGGGATGCAGCAATGCCTCCAGGCTTTGGCGCAGCACCTCCGGCTGAATCGGGAGGCTCAAAAATGCTCGGGCACCGCTAGAAATGGCTCGCTTTTTTTCGGCATGGGTGCCTGTGACCAAGATCGGAAGAGCCTGGGTTTTGGGGCTTGCCTTTAGCAAGGTCAAGACGTCCCACCCCGATAACAGCGGCAACAGCGGATTGAGGAATACTACAGCAGGCTGGAGGCAGCGGATTTTTTCGAGGGCTTCAGTTCCCGAGCGGGCGATCGCCACTCGATAGCCGAGCTGATCTAAATGAGTGGTTAAGTCTTCTAAAAAGCGAGGCACCGATTCTACGACCAAAACCAGCCCCTGACTGGCCCGGAGATCGCGCGGCGACCTTGGTGCAGAACCATTCGCAGGCGCGATGTGAGCCATGTCGGGGGGCAACAGGAGCGTAAACCGACTGCCCTTGCCATCGACCGAGGTAAACGTTACATCCCCACCGTGCAGCCGAGCTAGCCGCTGAGTTAACACCAATCCTAGCCCGGTTCCTTCAAATTTACGGGTTAGCGGGTTTTCAAGCTGTTGAAATTTCTGAAAGATCAGATGTTGCTTATCAGCCGGAATCCCAATCCCTGTATCCCATACAGTAAAGGCCAACCAGCCATCCCATGCTTCTACAGTTAGCCCAATTTCTCCACCAAGTGGCGTAAATTTGAGCGCATTGGTTAATAAGTTTACTAACATCTGCCGCAGTCGCAGATCATCGGCAACAATCTGCTCTAAACCGGGCTGAATGTCTAGCTTGAAGCAGAGATCAGGGGTTGGAACCACCTGCCGCTGGGGTTCTGCCACGCTTTCGGGCAGGTGCAGCTTACGAGCAAGCTCGTAAGCCCGTTGACAGGCTGATTTGATCGAGACAGATTCCATGATCAAATCTAGTTGGTCTGTTTCGATTCGCGTCAAATCTAAGATATTGTTCACAATCATCATTAGATGACGACCGCTTTGATAAATGAGCTGAGCGTACCGTTCTTGGCGAACGTTGAGGGTGCCAATGGCCTGATCCTTGAGCAGGCTAGACAGCCCTAACATAGCCGTGAGCGGTGTTTTCAACTCGTGGCTAATACAAGATAAGAATTCATCCTTAAGTCGATTCAGCTGGGTTAGATCGGCATTTTTTGCTGCGAGTTCTTGGGTGATATGCTGCTGGTCAGTCATATCTTGAGCTAAAAATAGCCACAGAGTATCGCTCTGCCGTCCGGGCAGACTTTCTGCCGGAGGAACGTTACCGAGAGGGACTTTCACAAACTGCCAGACGCGCTCTTGGGCATTGTCTAAGGAATATACACAGATGCCATTCTCAGGCAGCGTATCTAGGTAGCAGGTGGGCAGGGACAGCGTGGTGACCATCCGAGGGTGCCGCACATCCCATTGATTGGCCGATGGGGTGGCGGAAGTATTGGTAGACGGATGCGCTGTCGAATGAGATGTCGAATGGGTCTCTGTCGGCGATAAATTGTCTGGCCGAGCAGTTTCAGACAGGGTGTAGCGATTTTCAACTCGGCGGGCATAGCGCTGATCAATCGACAGTTCTTCGGAAATGACATCTAAGGCGATCGCGCCAGAAGAATCTGTTGTGTGAGCCTCTACTAACGAGCCGAGCTGTTCATGCCAAGTATGATTCTGGGTTAGCACTTGGCCGCTGCTGGTCTGTAGCATCAACGGCAACGGTAGCTGGTTTAACAGGGTAATTAACAGGGGGATGGGGATGGGGGGCAGCGACGGCACAGCTTGGGGTGGCTGACCTGGGGAGTGAGAAGGATAGATTGGGGTCGAGGGAGCAGGAGAGAACGCGGGAGATGCGACAGAACCTGCTATCGGGGTAGCGTTGACAGCTGCATCCCACGGAGCCGGAACACTCAGCTGGGTGGCCAGAAATTTCCACAGGCGTGACTGGTCAAGCAAGCCTAAATAGTGCCCCTCAGCGTCTACCACAGCCCAAGGCTGCGGCTCAGCGGCGTGGAGGTGTTGCCAGACTTGATGCAGTTCCCAGTCAGCAGGCAACGGGGTCAGGCGAGGTAGAGCCAACGTTTGCAAGCTCAAATCAGCATCTGTCAATTCTTGCAGAGTCGCTTGCAGGTTAAGGGATGACGGCGTTGCGGACGATAGCTCAACTGCACTCTTGAGTAAATGAGCCGTTAAGACACTCAGCCGCAGCAGTCGGTCGGGTAACGGAGCCGCATATTGGGCGATCGCCTGTTCATAACCATGCTCAGTCAACAGAGCGAGCAGCTCGGCCAGAGTTGCAGTCGCGGCAATTACCGGAACTGGCTGAATAAATTCTCGAAGTAGAGGATGAGACATAGATGCAGCTCAGCAGGCTCAAGCAAGGGCTAGCAAGGAAACGATTCGAGAGACTCACTCGCAGGGACAACCGCGTCACTGCTGCGTTGGATCAACTCAACACTTAATTTTCCAATGATCACGAAGCAGATCTGAATAATGCATCGTCAAAAGGGCGGAGATCGTCAGAGCTGGAGGGCGATCGCGACTCGCAGCGTCCTCTGCTGCTGGATTTTAGAGAGATACCTGTTGAAAGGATGAATTCAGGACGTGAAA
Source organism: Thermoleptolyngbya sp. (assembly GCA_043752545.1). Classification (GTDB taxonomy): domain Bacteria; phylum Cyanobacteriota; class Cyanobacteriia; order Elainellales; family Elainellaceae; genus CASBQJ01. The sequence continues at coordinate 10,406 of JAYUYI010000699.1, read as the reverse complement.
ATCAAATTTTCACGTCCTGAATTCAGTTCAGCACTGGGCTAAAATCAAACGGATGGCCAGTAAACTAGCCGCGATGAACAGCAATCACGTAACCTTGAACAGTTTTTATTTATTAACAGTATATAGAGCGTTAGCTGATTCAATTCGGGAGACGCTTGCCTTGCAAAACTCTAACACCTAATTATGATGGCCTGTAACATCAGCCACCCAATAATGATGGCCTAACCATCAGCGACTAGGGGCTTTACCTTTACAATAAAATCTTAAACATTTCAGCACTAATCATTGCTTTTTGTAAAGATCTATATCGTTTCATGTCTGCTCTCGTTTACATTAGCCCTTTGTTGCAGCCAAACCTTTGCTTTCCATTAGTACCCTATTACTTTCTGATAGTCTGGCACAGGCACTTTTGCACGTCTTGCAAGACGAAATTCTGGCGGGAGATACGCGCGATCGCTACCGTCTCACCCAATTTGGGCAGCCGCAGGATTTGCTTGACTATGTGAAGCAAGAGCGTCGAACGGTAGACTGTTTGCTGTTGGAAGCTAGCCCCAGCATTGCTCCATTGCTTCAGCAGTTGCGGGAGCAATCGATTCTTTTACCTGTGATTATTCTGGAGTCAGAAGAGTCAGCCATGCTGCGTTCGGAGCCACCACCCGACTCTGCAACACCCACTGAGGCAGTCTCTGAAGTTCCCACAGATCCCGCGTCCGCAGACCCGGAGTTTTATCACCGGGCGATCTTGCACATCCCTACCACTCAAATCTACCGATTGGAAAAACTAGTGGAAGAGGCGATCGCCAATTTTCTCAAGCTTTCTCCAGTCAACTATTTCTGTGAACTTAGTCCCGCAACCCAACCAGTGACCCCCTTTGCGACCCCCTCTTCTCTACTCCAACAGCAGCGGCGTTTAGCCGAGAAATTAAGTGAGCGGCTAGGGTATTTAAGCATTTACCATAAACGAGATTCAGCCAACTTCGTTCGGAATATGGCTCCAGATGAGCGGCACTAACTGCTACAGCAGTTGAAAGTAAATTACCGCGACATTATTCTTAAATACTTTGATAGACGACCCCCATCTGAATGAAAAAATTGACAGCTTTGTCAACCTAGCTTTTTTTACCGATGTTCCAGTGGCTCAAATTGTTGAAATTCATATGGAATTAATCGACGGATTTTCTAAGCAGCTTAAGTTAGAAGGGCGCAGCGACGATATTTTGCAAGACTATCGCCTAACCTTAATTGATACGATTGCCCATCTATGTGAGATGTATCGGCGCTCCATTCCCAGAGAATCTTAATCCTTGTCAGCACTCTTTTCTTCAGACTCATGAGTCCCTTAAAAAAAACTTACAGTTTGAAGCTCTACGTAGCGGGCAACACCCCCAACTCGGTGCGGGCACTCAAAACTCTGAATCAAATTTTAGAAGACGAGTTTAAGGGTGTCTATGCGCTCAAAGTGATTGACGTCCTCAAAAATCCACAGTTGGCGGAAGAAGATAAAATTCTTGCCACCCCAACGCTGGCCAAGATCCTGCCACCCCCTGTGCGCCGCATCATTGGTGACCTTTCCGATCGCGAAAAGGTCTTGATTGGTCTAGACCTTCTGTATGATGAATTGAGTGAAGACGAGGCCGCTATCTAAGCTGCTGCAACCGCTAGGAGCGGGTTAATCCGCCTGCGGCTTGCTCAATTCTGATTAAATATTTTGTTTCAATCACATAAAAACGCTGCAACATAGATATGACGGGAACAAACCAATCTGGGTCGCAAAATGGGGCAACCCGTCCAGGCATTCAAAAAATTCGCACGTTAATTGAGGGGTTTGACGATATCAGTCATGGTGGCTTACCCATTGGTCGCTCTACCCTCGTCAGTGGCACCTCTGGTACTGGAAAAACGCTGTTTGCCGTGCAGTTTATTTATCACGGGATCATTCATTTTGACGAAGCTGGCATTTTAGTCACCTTTGAAGAATCTCCCGCCGATATCATTAAAAATGCCTACAGTTTTGGCTGGGATCTCCAAAAATTAATAGACGACGGCAAGCTATTTATTTTAGATGCCTCTCCTGATCCCGAAGGGCAAGAAGTTGTTGGCAGCTTTGATTTATCCGCTTTAATTGAACGAATTCAGTACGCCATTCGCAAATATAAAGCTAAGCGAGTATCGATCGACTCGGTGACAGCAGTGTTTCAGCAATATGCGGCTGTTTCCGTGGTGCGGCGAGAAATTTTTCGATTGGTTGCTCGTCTGAAGCAGGTAGGCGCGACCACGATCATGACGACAGAGCGAGTCGATGAATATGGCCCCGTTGCCCGGTTTGGGGTAGAAGAATTCGTTTCTGACAATGTGGTGATTGTGCGTAACGTTTTAGAGGGCGAACGTCGCCGGCGAACGATCGAAATCTTAAAGCTGCGGGGAACCACTCACATGAAGGGTGAATATCCCTTCACCATCACCAATGATGGCATTAACATTTTCCCGCTGGGGGCCATGCTACTCACACAGCGTTCTTCCAATACTCGCGTGTCGTCTGGTGTGTCTACATTAGACACCATGTGTGGCGGCGGCTTTTTCAAAGACTCGATCATTTTAGCGACGGGCGCAACTGGAACTGGCAAAACGCTGCTAGTTAGTATGTTTTTACAAAATGCTTGTAAGAGCGGGGAGAGGGCGATCTTGTTTGCCTATGAAGAATCTAGGGCACAACTGTCGCGCAATGCTTATTCATGGGGGGTTGATTTTGAAGATCTAGAGCAGAAGGGCTTACTCAAAATTATCTGCGCTTACCCAGAATCCGCAGGATTAGAAGATCACCTACAAATTATTAAAACTGAGATTGCCGAGTTTAAACCTGCACGAATTGCGATCGACTCATTGTCAGCACTGGCGCGTGGGGTGAGCAATAATGCCTTCCGTCAGTTTGTGATTGGTGTCACCGGATACGCCAAACAGGAAGAGATTACAGGTTTCTTTACAAATACATCTGATCAGTTTATGGGGTCAAATTCGATTACCGACTCCCATATTTCCACCATTACAGATACCATTTTGATGCTGCAATACGTAGAAATTCGCGGTGAGATGTCGCGGGCGATTAACGTGTTCAAAATGCGCGGCTCTTGGCATGACAAAGGCATTCGGGAGTACACCATTAGCGAACATGGCCCTGAGATTAAAGATTCGTTCCGCAATTTTGAACGCGTTATTAGCGGATCGCCGACGCGGGTAGCATCCGATGAGAAAAATGAGTTGTCTCAAATCATGCGCGGCTTTCAGGTCGAACCCGATGAAAAATAACGCTGAATCCGATATTTTTTGGGTAATCGATGTATTTTTTGTAGAGAGGCGATTAATCGGGTCTCTACCTATTTTGTTGGAGCTGAGCCAAAGTACGCCTTGTAGATCTCGTGGGCAATCGGCAGAGCGGCTACCCCACCATAGCCCCCGTTTTCAACCACAACGGCGATCGCAATTTGGGGATCGCTAACGGGGCCATAGCCCACATACATCGCATTGGGCTTACGATTTACACCCACTTCAGATGTACCCGTTTTCCCGGCTGTCAGCGGAATGGAGCCGTCATTCAGTCGCCTCCCTGTGCCCTTTTGCACCACCGCCACCAACCCCTCGCGAATTGCGCGGATGGTTTCAGAGTGGATGCCAGTCGGTTCAGGCAGCATTTCGGGAAGATTAGTCTGCGAGATTAAGAGGTGAGGGTGTACCCGCTTGCCGCCATTGGCGATCGCCGCTGTCATCACGGCCAGTTCTAACGGCGTGGCCTGCACTAGACCCTGGCCAATCGACATACTAATCGTGTCGCCCAAATACCAGGGTTCGCCATAGAGCGCCTCCTTCTCAGAGGGGATCGGTATCACCCCACTGCTGCCGCCTTCTAGCCCCAACGTATCGTTGAGACCAATGCCCAAAACCTTGCCCCACTTGGCAATTTGTTCGGGCCCAGCCGCCATCCCTACTCGAAAGAAAAAGGTATTACTACTGACTGCAAGGGCATCTCGAAACCCAATCGTGCCATACCCATGCTTACTGCTTTCCCAAAATTGAATTCCGCCTACACTGAGAAAGGCAGACGTCCCAATGGTAGAACGGGGAGAAAACTTGCCCGATTCCATAGCAGCGGTAGCGGTGACAATCTTAAATGTGCTTCCCGGTGGGTAGCCTTGGAGCGCCCGGTTTAAAAAAGGCTGATCGCCTTTTTGTAGATTGTCCCACTCAGCTTGACTAAAGCGACGGGTAAACATGTTGGGATCAAAGCTGGGCGCACTGGCTAAAACCAATACCTCTCCGGTTTTTACATCCAGCGCAACAACTGCGCCTCGGCGGCCATTCAGCGCCTTTTCAGCGGCCTGTTGCAGTTTTAGATCGAGGGTTAGCTGTACCGATTCGCCATTGCGGGCAGGTTGCACCCCCAGCATTTGAGATTCTTGCCCACGGGCATTGACTTCTACCAAACGGCTACCCCAGGTGCCGTTTAGCTGCTGGTTGGCTAACCGCTCCACGCCCATTTTGCCAACCAAAATCCCCATGGGATAGCTAGGGTTTTCTGCAATTTCATCCGCCGTTGCTTCACCGATGTAGCCAAGCGCGTGAGACGCTAGCATCTTGTGCGGATATTGGCGGCTAGATCCAGCTAGAATTTCGACCCCTGGCAGCCGGGGCAAGGCTTCTGCAACCGCAACAAACATTGTAGGCGAGAGTTGTTGGCTCACTCGTACGGGCAACGCCGAGGTATACCCGACTTGGGTCAGCCGATCTGAAATTTCCTTTGGTGGAACTTGCAAGATTTCACTGAGACGGGTAATGGTACCTTGCCACTGGGCTTGGGATTGCTGACGCGGCCAGAGGTAGACATATCGAGACAGCCGACTAGTGACCAACAGTTTTCCATGGCGATCGCTAATATTGCCGCGATCGGATGGTAACGGCACCATGCGAACTCGATTTTGTTCTGCCAGCTGCTGATTCCTGGCTCCTTCCACTAGCTGTAATTGTGCCAGTCGAGCGACACAGGCTGACATCAATACCGTAACTATAATCATCAAAGTAGACGCTCGATAGAGCAGATTGCTGCGATTAAAAGCATTCTGAACTAACGAGCTTCGAACTAAGTGTGCTTTATCTAAAAAGTAAATTCTGCCAGCCATCGTCGCTCTATCCTCAACCGCGTTGCCTGAGCTAATTGATGCCGTTAGTTAGTCTGGAACGGTTTCTAAACAAACTTGAAAAGGCACTAAATAAAATGTCCTGTTCGATAAGAGCCGATGAAAAAATAGTCTGAAAACAGAGTCCTCCACTCAGGGTAGTTCTCTGCAACAGAATTGTGTTGAGGCAAACTAGCGACGACTATGGCGCAACCGTGGAGCAATCCATGCCGGTTGATCCACTATTCCAGCTATATTGCGTCTGTCCCGGATGGAGATCTTGATCTCACTGGCACCCGTCAGGCGAAGAGGGTTGCCCGATCAAAGGGCTAGGGCGAAGAGCGATCGCATCAACATCGCATTAGCATCGCTTCAACTTGGATTATTCCGTAGTGAAGGGCCGTATAACAGTTACCGTCAACACAAGTGCAGCTCAATTGGCCTAACGTTTGAATTATTCTGTTCAAGAGGTTTAAGGTATATCGTTTGCCACGCTACTCTCTGCGCTTACTAGGAGGCCAGATCTAACCGCAAAAATTCTCAGAAACTTAGCATTCGGGTAAATTTGGCGTAATTTCGTCGATTTCGTAAAGTTCTAGGGGGAGGCCATCGGGATCGGGAAAAAAGGTAAACCGCTGACCCGTTAGGTGATCCAGGCGAATGGGTTCGGTTGCGACACCACCCTGGTTCAATCTGACCACTAGTCCGTCTAAGTTCTCTACAGCAAACGCTAAGTGCCTTAACCCACGGGCTTCAGGGTAACTAGGACGAGCTGGAGGATCAAGAAAGGAGAACAGCTCAAGGCGATCGCCCCCTAGCTCTAGATCCAGTTTATAGGACTGACGCTCTGCCCGATAGGTTTCTTGAATGACTTGGAACCCCAGCACATTTACGTAAAAATGCCGGGAGCGTTCGTAGTCTGAGCAGATAATGGCGACGTGATGAATGCCTGTAATGCCCACGGAACTTCTCCATCCCTTAAATTAACGCCATCCAATCAGGCCACCTTGAAGCCAGCGCCCAGCTTAACAACCTGCATCTCCCAAAACCGGAACCTCAACGCTAGCGCGGCCTCGTTCAACACGCAGGGTACCATCTTGAATTGCGACCGATTCAATTTCGCCTGCTTGACCCAAGGTGACGTTAACTTGAACAGTTGTGTTGCCATCCTGGCTGACAAAGGTTTGCGAGGTTTGCTGTCCATAAAACTCGTTGCCGCTAGCCGCTGTGCGCCGGAACCGCACCACTTCGCCATTGAGCTTCATCAACATAGAGTCTGCTTCGAGTCCGTTGAGCAAAATGAAGCGGCGATCGCCTCCCCCTTTAGCGGCTTCTTCAGGCCGCCACAGAGTCATGCCACATCCGGCGGCTCCGAGTTTGTCGATATCGTCAAACCCAAAGTCTCCAAGGGCGATCGCTTGCTCCTGCTCGGGGCTGGCTTCTAGGGCACCGACGGGCGGTGTTTGGGACGGGGCAGGGAATGTCGTGGCAAGGGGCGAACTGGGGCTAATCTGGGTAGATTTGGGAGCACAAGCGGACAGACCTACCACAGTTATTAGGGTCGTTAACGACCCGATCAGCCTGTTCATTTATTAATCTCCCTGCACCAAATCTCATTCTCAAGCATGAGAGCCAAGCCTGTCCCATGGTAGAGCGAATCACAGCCAAAGAGCCATTAAGTTGTAGATACGAGGGTCGCCTTCAAAATCATTAGGAAATTTTGAATTCGTCCAAGTTAATCATGGGTGCCTATCAACAATTTTCCATTATTTCCATTAGCACAGAGAGCCTTGGTGATTCATTATGACCAATCTAAACAACCGCGAAGAGCGTGAACTGCAAGAACGTCAGCTTCGCCGCGAGGCTCAAGTAGCACGCGACAGTGAGAACACCACAAACGGGTTATTTTTAGGGATTTTGTTGGCGGCAACCGCTGGTCTAGTCACATTACTTTTTGTCCTAAATCAACGCACGCCAACCCAAGCCCCAGCTCCACCGCCTCAAGTTAACGTTCAGCCTCCCGATGTAAATGTCCAGGTATCCCCTCAGGCACCTGCCCCGCAAGTGACCAGCCCTGATGTCAACATCAATGTGCCACCGGTACCGGCAGCCCCTGATGTCAATATTAATGTGCCACCTGCCACCCAAGTGCAGCCAGCTCAGCCTCAAGGCCAGTCGCTGCAACCAGATCAAGCTGCACCCAATGGAGCTGCCGCCCCTGAGCCTGTTCCGCCTGCTCCAGCGGGTGGGGTTCCGGCACAGCCCTAGGGTAATGTTCTAAGACTAAAAACCTACTGATTTAAAACAAGAAGTAGCGCTGTGCCATGGGCAGAACCGTGGCGGGTTCGCAGGTGAGCAACTCGCCATCGGCGCGGACTTCGTAGGTTTCGGGGTTGACCTCCATGTGCGGAGTGGCGTCGTTGAGCTTCATATCTTTCTTGGTTAACTGCCGCACATTAGAGACAGCAACGGACTGTTTGTGAAGCTTGAGCTGCTCAGGAATGCCAGCGTTGAGAGCAGCTTTAGACACAAAAGTGAGGGAGGTTGCGTGCATCGCCCCGCCGAAGCTGCCAAACATGGGGCGCATGTGCACTGGCTGAGGCGTAGGAATGCTGGCGTTGGCATCACCCATTTGCGCCCAGGCAATCATGCCGCCTTTGAGCACCATTTCGGGCTTGACGCCAAAGAATGCGGGTTTCCACAGACAAAGGTCTGCTAGCTTCCCGACTTCTACTGAACCTACATAGTCAGCGATGCCGTGAGCAATGGCGGGGTTGATGGTGTATTTGGCGATGTAGCGTTTGGCGCGGGTGTTGTCGTGGCGATCGCTATCTTCTTTCAATGCACCCCGCTGCACCTTCATTTTGTGTCCGGTTTGCCAGGTGCGGATAATCACTTCGCCAATCCGCCCCATCGCCTGAGAGTCAGACGAGATCATGCTGAAGGCTCCCAGGTCGTGCAAAATGTCTTCGGCGGCGATCGTTTCGCGGCGAATCCGCGACTCGGCGAAGGCAACGTCTTCGGGAATGTCGCGATCGAGGTGGTGGCACACCATCAGCATGTCGAGGTGCTCTTCGAGGGTGTTGATGGTGTAGGGGCGGGTGGGATTCGTCGAGGAAGGCAGCACATTTAGCTCGCCGCAGATTTTGATAATGTCTGGGGCATGCCCACCGCCTGCGCCTTCGGTGTGGTAAGTATGAATTACCCGGTTTTTGAAAGCGGCGATCGTGTCTTCCACAAACCCGGCTTCGTTCAGGGTGTCGGTGTGGATGGCGACTTGAATATCGTAGGCATCGGCTACGCTGAGGCAGGTGTCGATCGTCGCGGGGGTGGTGCCCCAGTCTTCGTGCAGCTTCAGCCCCATGGCTCCCGCTTCTACCTGCTCAACTAGACCAGCCGGTAATGAGGTGTTGCCTTTACCCAAAAAGCCCAGATTCATTGGAAATGCATCGGCAGCTTGTAACATGCGATACATGTTCCAGGGGCCTGGAGTACAGGTGGTGGCCCTGGTACCGGCGGCTGGCCCAGTACCGCCGCCAATCATGGTGGTAATGCCAGAGGCGATCGCCACTTCTATTTGCTGCGGACAAATAAAGTGAATGTGAGAGTCAATGCCGCCCGCCGTCAGGATCATGCCTTCTCCGGCGATCGCCTCGGTGCCTGGGCCAATCACAATAGTGACGTTGTCTTGAATGTAGGGATTGCCCGCCTTGCCGATGGCGTGGATTTTGCCGTCTTTGATCCCCACATCGGCTTTGACCACGCCCCACCAGTCCAAAATCAGCGCGTTGGTGATCACCGCATCGACGGCACCCTCTGCGTTGGTAATCGGCGATTGCCCCATGCCGTCCCGGATCACCTTCCCTCCGCCAAATTTCACCTCATCGCCGTAGGTCGTGTAGTCTCGCTCTACTTCAATAATTAGCTCAGTGTCTGCCAACCGGACGCGATCGCCCACAGTTGGCCCAAAGGTGTCGGCATAGGCGCGGCGATCCATGCGGTAACTCATAACGCTTCTCCAAATTCCCAATTCCAGCCATGGTACAGGGAATAGCTACCGGAAAAGTGTTTTTCGCAACTCTAAATTAGGGGCAAACGCTCGACTGTGCGGGTTTAGGGAACATACACAGTGGCAGGTTCGATGTTGAGCTGCGATCGCCACTCCCTCAGCAGTTTTTCCCAGCCGTCTTCCCACTTTTGCGCCAAAAACGGCTGCGCTTTCATCCCAGATCGATAGCCGATCGCCAGTTTTAAGTCAAATCATCTTCAAACATCTGCACGGTCGGCAGGCGGTGGGTCGTCCGGGTTGTGGCAAAATGGAGCATAGTGGTCAATTCACGTTGTCAATTCGCGTTTAGGTAATTCTGTGAGTGTTCTTGTTTCCACCAGTGCTCCAATCAGCGTTGCGCCTCGTCGGGCAATGTTTCCGTTTACGGCGATTGTCGGCCAGGAGGAGATGAAACTGGCGCTTTTGCTCAATGTGATCGACCCCAAAATTGGCGGGGTGATGATTATGGGCGATCGCGGCACGGGCAAGTCCACCACAATTCGCGCCCTGGCCGATTTGCTGCCCGAAATTGACGTGGTTGCAGACGACCCATTCAACAGCGATCCCCGCGATCCCGACTTGATGAGCGATGAGGTGCAGCAGCGGCTGATGGCCGGCCAAGAGCTGCCGATTGCTCAGAAAAAAGTGCTGATGGTAGACCTACCGCTGGGGGCGACCGAAGACCGGGTGTGTGGCACCATCGACATCGAAAAAGCGCTGTCTGAAGGAGTGAAGGCATTTGAACCAGGGCTGCTGGCCAAAGCCAACCGGGGCATCCTCTACGTGGATGAGGTCAACCTGCTAGACGACCACCTAGTAGATGTGCTGCTCGACTCGGCGGCTTCTGGTTGGAATACAGTAGAGCGCGAGGGCATTTCCATTCGCCACCCGGCTCGGTTTGTGCTGGTGGGCTCGGGCAACCCCGAAGAAGGCGAACTGCGCCCCCAACTGCTCGATCGCTTTGGCATGCACGCCGAAATCCGCACGGTCAAAGAGCCAGCTCTGCGCGTCGAGATCGTAGAGCAGCGGTCAGAATTTGACCAAGATCCCAAGACGTTTTTGGCAAACTGCCAGGTGGAGCAAGACGCCCTGCGCGACAAAATTGTCCAGGCGCAAGAGCGCCTAGCCTCAGTGCATCTCGATCGCACTTATAAGGTGCAGATTTCTCAGGTCTGTTCGGAGCTAGACGTGGA
>JAYUYI010000698.1:0-2840 GCA_043752545.1 Thermoleptolyngbya sp. | reverse complement strand
CGCGGCCAGGTACGCCAGTGAACTGAGGTAGGGCTTGGGCGATCGCTTCCAGATCAACCCCCAAGTGCAGCGCTGCCCCCACCGCTGCCAGCAGGTTGGCCAGGTTAAATTGCCCGACTAGCGGCGACTTAAAGGCCACGTTCCCGCGCGGGGTATGCAGCAGCCCGCTTACCCCATCCGATTGATAGCCCAAATCGCTAGTCCAGAGGTCGGCACTGCTATCTTGCGTGCTGTAAGTCCAAATGGAGCGATCCGCGCTGCCGCCACTGCCAGTCACCCGTTCCACCAACCGCCGCCCATAGGAGTCATCCAGATTCACAATTGCGCGCCCCTGGAGATAGGCTGGGGAAAACAGCAGCGCCTTGCTGCTGAAATAGTCTTCCATGTCGGTGTGGTAGTCGAGATGGTCTTGGGTCAAGTTGGTAAACACCGCCACTTCAAACGGGCATTCCAGCACCCGACCCTGTGCCAGCGCATGAGAACTGACTTCTAACACCGCATACTCACAGCCCGCCTCCACTGCATCGGCCAACTGCGCCTGTAGCTCTAGGGCAAACGGAGTCGTATGTACGGCAGTCTTTTGATGCCCTTGCCAGCGAGTATACAGCGTGCCCAACAGCGCCACAGGCTGCTGGGCACGCTGCAAAAAGCATTCGACTAAGTGAGTGGTGGTGGTTTTGCCGTTGGTGCCTGTAATTCCAACCAGCTTCATCGCTTGAGCCGGGTAGCCATAAAACGCTGCCGCCAGTTTTGCCGAGGCGCGAGGCACATCGGCCACCGTCAGCAGGCAATCACCGACAGCAGCGGGTTTGCGGCTGGCAGCCGCCTGGGAGACAATGGCCGCGATCGCCCCAGATGCGATCGCACTTTGCCAAAACTCACCGCCATCCACCCGCGTTCCGGGCATGCCAATAAATAAATCTCCTGGCTTACAGGCATGGGAATTGGTTGCTAGCCCAGTCACTTCTGCCTCTAGGGCAGGATGATTGGGCAGCAGCATCCCATCGGGCAACGCGGCTAGAAGATCCCCCAGTTTCATGTCAGCAATCTCTCAAAACGGCTGCGTATATTTTGAACTATATCGGCTTTAATGGCTGAAGCTGCAAAAACTGACCCACACATTTCCTATCTTTGCGGAAACCACACCCTCATCCCTGTAGTCAATAGCATCAAACGGAGATCGCTACGCTCCCCGTCTCACCCCTTCAAGAGGCTCATCATGAAACCCGTCGCTGTTACCCCAACTCCTTCCGATACAAACGGTCTATTTCTAGAATCTGCTGCTGGGATCTTAGGATTTTTGTTGTTGATTTGTCTGTTGTAAACCTCTAAGGGCTTGACTTTTAAGGATTTGACCTTGGATCTAAGGCATCTCGCAGCCCATCGCCCAATAGGTTAAACGCCAGCACAATTAGCGTAATCATCAGCCCTGGAAAAATAATTGTCCAGGGAGATGACATTGAATAGCCATTGCGAAACGAATCGGACAGCATGGTGCCCAGTTCTGGAGTGGGCGGCTGTGCGCCTAACCCCAAAAAGCCCAATCCGGCGGCTTCTAGGGTGGCCGTACCCAATGAGAGGGTGGCCTGCACAATCAGCGGAGCCAGACTGGATGGCAAAATATGCCGAAAAATGATCCGCCCTGATCCGGCTCCAAACGCCCGCGCAGTCTGAACAAACTCTCGTTCTCGCAATGACAGCACCATACTGCGCGTCAGCCGAATGAAGGTCGGAATCTGAATAATGCCGACAGCAAACATGACGCTGCGCAAGCTGGAACCGAACACGGTAGCCACGGCGATCGCCAGCAATACAGACGGAAATGCCAGCAAAATATCGGTAAACCAGCCAATCACCGTATCAAATCGCCCGCGAAAATAGCCCGCCACCAGCCCCAGCAGCGTCCCAATCAATAGCCCAATGCCCACCGCAATTAGGCTAACCAACAGCGAAATCCGCAGACCATACCAAACCAGCGTCAACAGATCTCGCCCTAGCCCGTCAGTCCCCATCAAAAACTCCAGACTGGGAGCTTTTAGCCGCACTGCAAAGTTCCGGGCTGTCGCCGCATCAAACGGTCGCAGCAGCGGTGCCAGCAGCGACAGCCCGACTAATCCCAGCGTCAACACCAGCCCAATTCTGCCAGAGGTCGATCGCCGAAACTGTTGATAAATTCGCTGAAGCGGATCGCTAGACGTTTGAATGACGGCGGGGGAAAGGGTGTCCATTGGGAAGGCGGAAGGATGAGGGATGTATGCGGCAGGCGCAGGCAAGGCCAACGGCTTTGCCGTACTCGTTTCGAGAAGCAAGCTACGCGAAGCGTAGGATGAATTTAAACTGGGGGTGCTGGATCGCTAGCGATATTGAATGCGTGGATCGAACAGGGCGTAGGATAAATCGACAAGTAGGTTGATGAGTACGAAGGTGATGGAGATGAAGACCACGCCACCTTGGACGACGGGATAGTCGCGAGCCAGGATGGCGCTGTAGATCCAGGAGCCAAGCCCCGGCCAAGAGAAAATGGTTTCGGTCAAAATCGCACCGCTCAGCAGCGCCCCAAATTGCAGTCCAATGATCGTAATTACGGGCAGCAATGCGTTTTTGAGGGCGTGTTTGAAGATTACCCATCTCTCTAAAACGCCTTTGGCGCGGGCAGTGCGGATGTAGTCTTGAGACAGAACTTCGAGCATGGCGCTGCGGGTGAGGCGAGCTACGATCGCCAGCGGAATGGTGCCAAGGGCGATCGCCGGCAAAACCAAATGCGCCAGCACGTCTTTTAAGACCAAAACATTGCCTTGCAGGATCGCATCTAAACTATAAAACCCAGTTATCGCTTGAAA
>JAYUYI010000697.1:0-2844 GCA_043752545.1 Thermoleptolyngbya sp. | reverse complement strand
CGTAATAGAGCGGGTCTTCCATGACGCGGGTGCGGCTGCGGGGGCGAGGGAAGGGGACGTCTAGGATTTCGCCCACTTTGGCGGCGGGTCCATTGGTCATCATGACGACGCGATCGGAGAGCAGCAGGGCCTCGTCGATGTCGTGGGTGATCATGAGGACGGTGACGCGGTTGTCGGTCCAGATCTTGAGCAGTTCATCTTGCAGCTCTTCGCGGGTGATGGGGTCGAGGGCACCGAACGGTTCATCCAAAATCAAAATTTCGGGACGCATGGCCAGGGCGCGGGCAATGCAGACCCGTTGCTTCATGCCGCCAGAAAGGGCGGTGGGTCGTTTGTCGGCGGCGTCCGACAGCCCCACCATGGCCAGGTGGTCGCGGACGATCGCCTCTTTCTCCGCCTTCGGTTTCTTGCGCCAGATTGAGTTGATCCCCAAATAAATGTTCTCAAAGGCGCTCATCCAGGGCAGCAGCGAGTAGTTTTGGAATACCACCATCCGATCGGGACCGGGTTTGGTAATCCGCTGCGATCGCAACCGCACTTCGCCCGTCGTCGGCGTCCGAAAGCCCGACACCATATCCAACAGCGTCGATTTACCACAGCCCGAATGCCCAATCACCGAGACAAATTCGCCTTCATTCACCGTCAGGTTGACATCATCCAGCACGGTGTAGGTGTCGCCATTGTCGGTGGGATAGACCTTCGACAGGTTGTCAATCACTAGAAACGCATCGGTCACGTCCGCAGGGCTGGGTTTAAGGTCTGTACTGTCAAGGGTCTGCATGGAGTTAGGGGGTAATGGGAGAAGAGTTGATGATGTTAGGGGGTGATGGCTGCTACGGGTGGATCAATGCTGATTTCTTCAATGCGGATGTTGTGTTTGATCGTCAGGCTGTTGAGGTAGCCAATTGGATCGTCAGGGTTGAAGACGGTGCCGTCGGCAAAGGTGACAGACCCGCGATTGGGTTCAATGTCGGGCAGTCCCAGGTCGCGGGCGGCGGCCCCAAACACGTCAACGCGGCGGGTGCGGTTGAGGATGTCGAGCCAGTTGCGCGGGAAGGGTGCAATGCCCCAGCGCGCCAGTTGGGTCATAATCCACAGCCCTTCGACGCGGTAGGGGCAGTTGGTGCGATCGACGTAGAACTGATTGAAGCGCAGCAGCTGTTCGGGTTCGGCATCGGTGCCCCGGTCATAGGGAGTGACCAGTCCAGGCCGCAGGTAGGCGGGATCGACGCCGACATAGTCGGGGCGAGCCAGAATCTCGACTAGCTCTTCGCGGTTGCGGCGATCGTCGCAATATTCACAGGCTTCGAGCAGGGTTTTGACTAAGGCGAGGTGGGTATTGGGATAGCGAGCCGCCCAGTCTTCGCGCACGCCTAAGACTTTTTCTAAATGCCCCGACCAAATGTCTAAGTCGGTGGCGATGACAAAGCCAGTGCCTTCTTGGACGGCGCGCGAGTTCCACGGCTCACCGACGCAGTAGCCGTCAATGGTGCCACTTTTGAGGGCGGTTGCCATTTGGGGCGGCGGAATCATGACGATGTTGACGTCTTTGTCGGGGTCGATACCGCCCGATGCCAGCCAGTGGCGCAGCATCAGGTTGTGCATGGAGGCCGGATGCACGGCGGCTAGAGTTAATACTTTGTCGGGGGTGCGAGCGATCGCCCCCTTCAGATCGTTCAAGGTGCGCACGCCATCGTGATAAAACCGCTTGCTGAGGGTGATGGCGTTGCCGTTACGGCTCATCACCAGCCCTGTCACCACGGGTACCGGCGGCTTACCGTTCATGCCCAAGGTCAATCCCAGCGGCATCCCGGCAATCATTTGAGCGGCGTCTAAGCGACCACTGGTAATGCCGTCGGCGATCGCTTTCCAAGTTGGTTCGCGCGACAGGGTGACTTGCTCCAGCCCGTATTTCTCGAATAGCCCTTTTTCTTTGGCGATCGCCAGCGGGGCGCAGTCGGTTAGCGGCACAAACCCAATGTCCAGGTTGACCTTTTCCAACCCATTGCGGGCGATCGGGGCTGCTGCCGTCAGCTTGCGTTTTTTCGCCTGCTTTTGCTGGTTGAGGAAATAGACAATGTCGGTGCGCATCGCGTAATAGCTAGGATGGTTGACCACCTCCAGCCGCTCACGAGGGCGCTCAAACGGCACGTCCAAAATCTGCCCAATGTAAGACTCAGGGCCATTGGTCAGCATCACAATCCGATCCGACAGCAGCAGCGCTTCATCCACATCGTGGGTCACCATAATGCAGGTGAGCTGGTGCTCTTGGGCAATTTGCATCAGCTGGTCTTGCAAGCCGCTACGAGTCAGGGCATCTAGCGCGCCAAACGGTTCATCTAGCAGCAGTAGCTTCGGTCGAATGGAAAGGGCACGGGCGATCGCCACCCGCTGCTTCATCCCGCCCGAAAGCTGCCCTGGGCGCTTGTCTGCCGCCGGACGCAGCTTCACCATGTCAATGTGCTGATCGACGATCGCCGCCCGTTCCGCCACCGATTGGTCTTTCATCACCCGGTTTACTGCTAGGGCAATGTTTTCCCGCACCGTTAGCCAGGGCAGCAGCGAGTAGTTTTGGAACACCACCATGCGATCGGGTCCCGGCTCCGTCACCTGCTTGCCTGCCAAAATTACCCCACCTGCTGATGGTTTGGCCAGTCCAGCCACAATGTTGAGCAGGGTAGACTTACCGCAGCCAGAATGACCCAGCAATGTAATAAACTCGCCCTTTTGGATATCTAGCGTGATGTTCTTCAGTGCAATGTACTTGCCCCCATTCGGCATGGGGAAGACTTGATCGACGTGATCGATTTCAACAAAGGCAGACATAGGGGAAAGGAGGAGGGG
>JAYUYI010000696.1:0-2845 GCA_043752545.1 Thermoleptolyngbya sp. | reverse complement strand
TACCACTTGAAGTATATGAGGAATCTGAAATCCAGCCACTAGCAAAAGTCGTTTTCTTGCACATCTATCAGCAATACGCTTCGAGTGTTCAGTCTCCTTACTCTGATGTTGCTTGATGGTTGTGGTATATATCTGCTATGTTAGCTAGTTTAATACGAGAATCACCTTGAATAATAGTGCATCTATTAGAAAAAAGTGTGTTTGTATCGTTGCTGATTTGAGATTTAGACGCTAAATTCATACCTATTTCTTCCCCTCATGCAAAGCATTCATTTTCTTTGCAATGAGCCTGTCTATTGCTTGCGCTACATCTAAGTGATCATCCGTATCAAGCGGGTAGGAAGGACTTTTTGCACCTGAAATGGCACCGTTGAATACCATTTGTACTTTGACTACTGGCACGTATTTGTCATCCCATTTCTCAAGCCCTACTGAAACCCTATATTCAGTGCCAGGTGGATATGGATTACTTGCCGGAATCAACTCATACAACTCTGGGAAAAAGGTTTTTGACATAGGTTGATTCAATTCTGGAATCTATAGGGAGCTATGGATTTCTATGGGTGTCTATAGTTGTACTGCGTTAGGCTCTTCTTGTCAATGCCAACCAGCTAACACCGCGTTGGTGCGGACGGAACGGAGGTTATCGGTGAGAATTCTAGGTTGTCTGCTGCCGCACAACTTCACCGTTAGTCGATCGCCAATTCCCACTCTGCCCTACTCTGCACCCCGATAGCTTGATCCGTGCGATCGCCCCATACTAGCGCGGCTTGAATGCCTGAGCCAGGGCGTATTTAGGGTACCTGGAGCGCGTAGTCGGCAGCAGCGATCGCGCTCGGCAAAGTTGAATGAGTACAGCAGGCACTGAGCAGAATGTAGCCCACCGAGTCGAGCTTTCACCGTTTAGTTGATCAGCCGATAATACGCCAACGATGATTCTCAACTGAGTCCACCGATTAAACCAATCGTTTTCATATGGAGTTCAGCGTGGTCAACCTGTTTGTATGTAGCTGTGAACCCATCGGGTTCAAGATGCGGCGATGTCGTGAAGATGCCGTCAACGCGATCGCAATTCTAAGAGTAAAGCGAAAGGGCTTCATGAAATAGGATTTCTGGGGAAGCCCAATCTAAAAGCCAGTTTGGCTCGTTTATGTACAGAAGCATAACCGATTGCGTAAATCACTACTTGGCAAACCCGCAGAATGATTTACGCTCTAAAACAACGATTCAGGTAGCACGTTCATGGTTGACCGTATTCTAAAGCAGGGGTAGCGGAATTTTTTCTCTCTAGTGGTCGGTTCTTGTGGGTGCACACTGCTGCTGACGGCGTGCGATCGCTCTCCATCCAGCGCTCCTAGCTCTCCCTCCGCGCCAACCAGCGCCGCCGCCAGTGATACGCTGAAACTGCTCTACTGGCAAGCGCCTACCATTTTGAATCCACACCTTTCAATTGGACTCAAGGATTTGGAAGCCAGCCGTCTTACCTGGAGAACTTGCTCATAGAAAAACCACTTGCCTGGCGGATGAGTAGGTTTGACAGAGTATTCTCCACCCTCGGTTTCGCAAAGGAATTCCATCACGACGCTGGGTATATCGCCATCTAGATTTGGAGTGTAGCTGCGGCGATCGCGTGTTCCTGGCGAAAGTGGCGTGACAGCAGGCACGAAAACCCAATCTGGCGCTTTAATCACCAGCTTGCCATTGAGGGTAGCGCAAATCCCAAAGTTGGACGCGATGAGCATCTGAAGCTGAAGGTATCCAGCTAGTTCTAGTGCCTCGCGCAGTGCCCCGGCGATCAGCGGTTGTCCAGTGTTATCCACAGGGTCATCATCTAGGGGGACAGTATCGGGCAAGCGCTCCCAGGTAATGGTGAGCACAGCTGGTTGGGTAGGTTTATCCGGTGTTGTCACCATAGACGGCACTCCCAGTGGGTGGATCAGGGATGGGATACATTGCGTTAATTGTAGCGATCGCGCCAGATATTTCGGCTTGTTTCACCATCTATATCGGGTCGCTAACGGTTGACCGCCTTCTCATAAACCGCCTTGTTTGCATCTGCCGATTTAAACAAATCCACCACTGGTTTGGGATAGTCCACGCCAATTTGGACGCCAAACCGCTGCTGTTCTACAGGCTGCAATTTCCACGGTTCGTGAACTTTCGCAGCGGGAAGATTGACAAGTTCCGGTAGCCAGTGCTTAACGTACACGCCTTGGGGATCGTAGTCTTTTGCCTGCTTTTGAATATTGAAAAAGCGGAAGCCGCGCGCGTCATTCCCCACGCCTGCTGTGTAGTTCCAATTGCCATAGTTGCTGCACACGTCGTAGTCAATCAGCAGCGACTCAAACCACTCTGCCCCCATCCGCCAGTCAATTCCCAGGTTTTTGGTCAAGAAACTGCCGACATTTTGCCTGCCGCGATTTGACATAAACCCGGTCGCGGCTAGTTCTCGCATGTTGGCATCGACTAATGGAAAGCCCGTCATCCCATCGCGCCAACGGTCGAATCGAGGCCAGTCCTGTTTCCAGGGGATATCGATGCCTTGCAGTCCAGCAGGTCGGAATAGTTTGGTGCCATGTTTGGCGCAAATGAACCGGAAATAGTCGCGCCAGAGTAGTTCAAAAATCAGCCAGTAGGTGGAGTCGTTGCGGATGCGCTGCGCTTCGTACTCCTGCACCTGGGCGTGGATGTAGCGCGGGGAAAGGCAGCCCAACGCCAGCCAGGGCGAAAACTTGGAAGAATAGTCGGCACCTACCATGCCGTTGCGGGTTTCTTTGTAGACCCGGAGGCGATCGCCCTGCCAAAAATAGTCCTGTAAGCGCGCCACTCCCGCCGTTTCACCCCC
>JAYUYI010000695.1:0-2851 GCA_043752545.1 Thermoleptolyngbya sp. | reverse complement strand
TAACCGTTCAACGGGTCATTCCGATCTCAACAGCCGAGTATCCCACGCTGGCCCAGCGGCCAGCCTACTCCGTATTATCTGGCCACAAGACAGCCGCATTGCTAGGCCGCGATCCGCAACCCTGGCAACAAGGACTACAGCAAATGCTTACAGACCTTTACTCAAACACCTATGAAAGCCATTGTTCTATCGGGCGGTAAGGGTACGCGCCTGCGACCCCTCACCCATACGGGTGCAAAGCAGCTAGTGCCTGTCGCCAATAAGCCGATTCTCTGGTACGGGCTGGAGTCGCTTGTGGCAGCAGGAATTACCGACATTGGGATTATTATTAGCCCTGAAACCGGAGACGAGGTAAAAACCAAAACGGGGAATGGCGATCGCTTCGGAGCGCAAATTACCTACATTCTCCAAGATCGGCCTGCTGGCTTAGCCCATGCGGTTAAAATTGCTCAGCCGTTTCTGGGCGATACGCCCTTTGTCATGTACCTGGGCGATAACTTGGTAGAAGGCAGCTTGGCTCCCTTAATCGATCAGTTCAAAGGCAACCAGCTCGATTCGCTGATCTTGCTCTGCGCGGTGCCTAACCCCACAGCCTTTGGGGTAGCAGAGGTGAATTCCCAGGGGCGCGTCGTGCGACTAGTCGAAAAGCCTCAGGTGCCCCCGTCAGATCTGGCGCTGGTTGGGGTTTACCTGTTTGCGCCAACCATTCATGAGGCGATCGCCCAAATTCAGCCATCGGCACGCGGTGAACTGGAAATTACGGACGCGATCCAAACGTTAATTGATTGGGAGAAGAAGGTAGAAGCCTTTCATCTTAAAGGCTGGTGGCTAGATACGGGGAAGAAAGATGACCTGCTGGAGGCCAATCGGCTGATTTTAGATACACAGCTGAAAGCAGAACTGTGTGGCGAGGTAGACGCCCAAAGCCAGGTGATTGGGCGGGTAAAAATTGGCACGGGCACAAAAATTATTAACTCCACCATTCGAGGTGCGGTCACGATTGGCAACAATTGCCACATTGAGAACTGTTTTATTGGCCCTTACAGCAGCATCGCCGATGATGTGACGCTGATTGACACCGATTTAGAGCACAGCATGATTTTGCAAGGTGCCCACATTGTCGGCATCCATCAACGGATTGTGGATAGCGTCATTGGTCAGCGAGCCCAGCTGCGAGTAGCTCCCCAACGGCCAAGGGCGCTGCGGTTTATGATCGGCGATGATTGCCAAATTGACCTGGTGTAATTGTGACCTTGACTTCTTTGCCTGAACAGTCCCATTCGAGAACGCCCCGCCGGGTCTTGGTTACAGGTGGTGCTGGGTTTATTGCAGCTAACTTGGTGCAGTATTGGGCAGCCCGGTATCCAGGCGATCGCCTCGTTGTCCTCGATGCCCTGACCTATGCGGGCAACCGCAGCACGCTGGCACCGCTGGAGACGCATCCGAACTTTCGGTTTGTCCACGGCAATATTTGCGATCGCCCTTTAGTAGAACAGCTGCTAAGGGCAGAAGCGATCGATACCATCGCCCATTTAGCCGCCGAATCTCACGTCGATCGCTCCATCCTAGGCCCCGCCGCCTTCGTGCAAACCAACATGGTCGGCAGTTTCACCCTGCTCGACGCCTTTCGGCAGCATTGGGATACCGCTGATCAGCCGGCTCACTATCGGTTTTTGCATGTTTCTACCGATGAAGTTTACGGCAGCCTCAGTCCCACCGACCCAGCCTTCTCAGAAACCACACCCTACGCTCCCAACAGCCCCTACTCCGCCTCCAAAGCCGGCAGTGACCATTTGGCTAGAGCCTACTTCCACACCTACGGCCTGCCCACTCTAATTACCAACTGCTCCAACAACTATGGCCCATTTCACTTTCCCGAAAAGCTGATTCCCCTAGTGTGCATCAATATCTTGCTGGGCAAACCGCTGCCTGTGTATGGCGATGGACAAAACGTGCGCGACTGGCTATATGTAGCCGATCACTGTCGCGCTCTAGATGCCGTCATCCATCGTGGCGCACCGGGTGAAACCTATACTATTGGCGGTAATAACGAAGTCAAAAATATTGATTTGGTGCATACCCTCTGCAACCTGATGGACAAACTAGCTCCTAATTTGCCCGTGCACCCGGCTCGAGACCTGATTACCTATGTAAAAGATCGGCCAGGGCACGATCGCCGTTATGCCATTAATGCCACCAAAATCCAAACGGAATTGGGCTGGGTACCTGCCGAAACATTGGAGACTGGACTACGGCAAACCGTGCAATGGTACCTAACCCATATCGACTGGTGGCAACCGCTGCTGTCGGGTGAGTACCAAGCCTTTTACCACCAAATCTATGGATCATAGATCCCTCTCAGCCTAAGAGAGATCTATGATCCAGCAGCCTCAATTGCAGCGACCTAGGTTCAACCCCAAGCCGTTGGTACCCGTTTCTGCCAGCCAGCCCAAGTTAGTCGTCCCTTTGTAATAGGCCCGCAGCCAGACCCGACCATCGGGTGTCGTTTGCCGTTGGGGAGGGTTTGTGGCATAGACGCGCTCGTTGGTAAATACAGTTGCCAAGTATCCGCCGTAGGGGGCGGTACGCACCTGGATTTCAGCAGGAAGAACTTGATAGCAGGCCCCAACCGGGATGCCAGGGCCAGAGCCAGGATCTGGGACAGCATTGCAATTGGAGAGTAATGTGTTGGTCCGCACCCACCCGAGAGCAGGCTGCTGGATTTGGGCAATCCCTTGACCCAACACACCCGTTAACGTAATGCGTGTATAGGGCTGTAACTGTCGTACCACTTGAGTTTGCGAAGCAGTGGAATAGACGGTAACAGCGCTAGTGCCGCTGGAACGGCAGG
>JAYUYI010000694.1:0-7137 GCA_043752545.1 Thermoleptolyngbya sp. | reverse complement strand
CCCTGCAGCGGATTGGCCAGCAGGTTGCCACCCAATTTCGCCGCTACAACCTGCCCTTTTCTCCCTACGATCTGCGTCACGCCTGGGCGGTTCGCACCATCCTAGTTGGCCTCCCCGACACCGTCGCCGCCCGCATGATGGGACACTCCGTCGCCATTCACACCCGCACCTACCATCGCTGGATCACTCGCCGCGATCAGCAGCAAGCCGTAGACAATGCCCTGAGCAAACGGCAATAGTTTCCCTTCACCCTTCATTCTTCCCTGTCAGGGCGCACAATAAAAGGGCGAACAACCGTTTGCCCCTACCCGATCTCTCCCTTCCCCGCCATGGCTACCATCCTCCGCGACCTCAGCTACCGCCACCAATGGCTCTACGACAGCATTTCCCGCGTTACCGCTCTGGCCGTTGGAGGAGAAAGTCGGTTTCGGCAGTTTGCCCTGGAGGGGTTAGAGATTCAGCCTGAGACCACCGTGCTGGACTTGTGCTGCGGCAGCGGCCAGACAACTCAGGTGTTGGTAAGGCGATCGCACCAGGTTACCGGACTAGACGCCTCGCCCCTGTCTATCCGCCGAGCACAGCAAAATGTCCCCAGCGCTACTTTTGTCGAAGGCTGGGCAGAGCAGATGCCCTTTGCTGACGGGCAGTTTGATGTGGTTCACACCAGCGCCGCCCTGCACGAGATGAAACCAGCCCAACTGCGCCAAATTCTGCAAGAAGCCTATCGGGTGCTGAAACCAGGAGGCGTGTTTACCTTCAGCGACTTTCATCAGCCGACCAATCCCTTATTCATGCCGGGGATCGCCGTGTTCTTTTGGCTATTTGAAACCGAAACAGCTTGGCAGATGATTGCGACTGACTTAACAGCCCTGCTGGCTGACGTCGGGTTTCAAGCGATTGCTCAAACCCTACACGCTGGCGGCAGCCTCCAAACCGTCCAGTGCCGTCGCCCAGCCTAGTGCCAGCCTGGTAACAGCCTAATGGCCAGTGGATAGATTCTCGGCTCAATCACTAAATCACCTGATAGGTGGACTTTCAAATGGGGCATTTTTATGGCATCCTGAATGAATAAGGTAGAAAGTAGCTTTTGTTACAGAAGTTTTCAGAACCTCCTTACCAAAAACCTATTGGGGAGCGTGCATGACAGCACTTAGAAATTATGGCAACTACACTTCGATTTAACTCACTCGCACTTGTCTCTAAACACAAAGAAAATATTGCTGTATCGTTGGCGCATCGCCAAGAGGTCGCTCGCAACGCGCACAATACTCACTTAATCTTTCAGTTAGAGCAAGAGCAGCAAGCATTACTCAAAGATTCCAAGCCCGCCTTGGTATCGGCATTGTCTACGGCAGCTCAAGGTATTCAGACTACTTTGTCTAACTGGAGTAAGGCGATCGCCCAACCCCAAAAGCTGTTGGTGGAAAAAATTGTCGGTGATGATGGCAATATCTGGTGGCGCGCCTACGATTATCGCACCGGAAAAACGCTGTACGCCGAAGCCGAATGGGAAGTCATTGACTGGATTGAAAAAAACAGCGTAGGGCAATAGTTCCGCCCAGCCGCCCAACAGACCATCCGCCCAACATAGTTCCGCCATTTGTTGCCAGCCTTAATCACAATACTTTGGCAGACGTTATCCAAATTAGGTCATCCAGTCACCATTCAGGGCGTGAAAGCAATGCTTCCACGCCCTGAATGGCGTAATGTCTAAATGGCAACTGCCCAGCCTGATTGACTGACAAAACTCCGGTTCCCTCATCCCAACCCCTCTCCCAGAGCGGGAGAGGGGCTTCGAGCCAAGGCTTTAACTCTAGCTCCCCTTCTCCCCTTGTGGGAGCAGGGGTGGGGGGATGAGGGGTAAAAGATTTATCAGTCAACCAGCTGCCCAGCGATTGATCTAGCCCTTTGTCTTTATTAGGACTTACGCAAAGACCCCCGACTTCTACGATAAGAGCAGGCATGATCGCTGAGTTTTAGTTAGAAGTCGGGGATCTAAACACCTACGCGTAAGCCGTATTTATATGGATAAAGGGCTATTCACCCCTACCCACAGCTGCCCCTTCCCTAATTAAAGTAGGTATCAGAACCAGCCCCCAGTTCCTCATTCTACTGCTGCACAGAAGCAAGCTACATCCCTCATCCTACTGCTGCGCAGAAGCAAGCTACATCGTTCATCCTTCATTCCTCATCCTTCATCCTTCATCCCTCCCATGCCCCTCCCCTCCGCTCAACCCGGCACTGCTTATCTGGTAGGTGCAGGCCCCGGCAGCCTAGACTATTTGACTGTTAGGGGGCGAAACTTATTGCAGCAGGCCGATGTCGTCGTCTACGATGCGCTGATTGACCCAGAGTTGCTAGAGCTGGTTTCGACTAGTTGCCTGTTAGTCAACGTGGGCAAACGCGGTGGGCAACCGAGTATGAAGCAACCAGAAATCGATCGTCTCTTAGTCCATCACTGTTTGGCGCAGCAGCGCGTAGTGCGGCTCAAAAGTGGCGACCCGTTTATCTTTGGGCGCACCACGTCCGAAATTCAGGCACTGCGGGATGCAGGCTGTAGGTTTGAGGTTGTGCCTGGTATTTCATCGGCACTGGCGGCTCCGTTATTGGCAGGCATTCCGCTGACCGACCCGGTGCTGAGTCGCTGTTTTGCGGTGCTAAGTGCCCACGAGCCAGATGCGCTCGATTGGCAAAGCTTAGCAGGCATTGAAACGCTGGTAATTTTGATGGGCGGGCAGCACCTCAGCATAGTTGTGGAACAGTTGCAGCGCTATGGGCGATCGCCCCAAACACCCGTGGCGGTGCTGCGGTGGGCGGGTCAGCCCCAGTCCCAATCCTGGGTGGGAACACTCGAAACAATCGTGCGACAAACGGCGCGACAGCCGCTGTCTCCCGCCGTGATTACGATTGGAGAAGTGGTGCGGTTGCGCACCTACCTCCAATCTCCCGACCCCTCACCTCCCGCCGATCCTGCCATCAATCACAATAGAGAGCATCAGCAAGCTGCAATTTTTCCCGCTGCCCCCCCCCTACCCGTGCATGAATCTAATTTTGCTTCTGCGATTGATGCCTCTGTGAGTGATTCCTCGGCAATTCATGCATCGGCGGCATTTCTGCCGCTGCGGGACAAAACGATCCTGGTGACCCGAGCGGCAGGTCAATCAAGCGAATTTGCTCAATTGCTGCAACAGCAAGGGGCCACGGTGCTAGAAATGCCCGCCCTAGAAATTAAGCCGCCGTCCAGTTGGGCTGCACTTGATCAGGCGATCGCCCGCCTCTGCCATTTTCATTGGCTGATTCTGACCTCTACCAACGGGGTAGACTACTTTTTTGAACGGCTGTATGTCCAAGGCAAAGATGCTCGCGCTCTAGCCGGAGTCAAAATTGCCGTAGTTGGCCAAAAAACGGCAGCCAGCCTTCAACAGCATGGGTTGCAGCCCGACTTTATTCCTCCTAGCTTTGTTGCCGATGCTCTCGTAGAACAGTTTCCCGAACCGCTCAAGGGGCTAGATGTCTTATTCCCCCGGGTTGAAACGGGTGGCCGTGATGTGTTGGTGCAAGCATTTAATGCGGCGGCGGCGAGCGTCACGGAAGTCCCGGCTTATCAGTCTTGCTGCACGCAAGTGCTGCCCC
Source organism: Thermoleptolyngbya sp. (assembly GCA_043752545.1). Classification (GTDB taxonomy): domain Bacteria; phylum Cyanobacteriota; class Cyanobacteriia; order Elainellales; family Elainellaceae; genus CASBQJ01. Next base: position 3,504 of record JAYUYI010000694.1, on the reverse strand, counting down.
TTGAGGTCTATCACGCGTTGAAGCAGAGGCAGATTGATGCCATTACGTTTGCTAGCTCTAAAACGGTGGAGTGTTTTTGTCAGATCTTGGCCACAGATAGCAGTGGCATCGAAAATCAGACGGTCAGAGAATTAGTTGAGGGGATCTGTGTGGCCTCAATTGGCCCTCAAACCTCTGCGGCCTGTTTTAAGCGACTGGGACGGGTGGATTTGGAGGCCGAGGAATATACGCTAGGAGGGTTGGTGCAGGCGTTAACGCAGTGGGCGACGGTTCCCGACGCTGTTCTCAACAATGTGCCATGAGCGATCGCCCCTTGAGAATTGAATCGAGTCTCAGATCGTCTTTCCCGCCGCGTATTATCGGCTTGACGGGTGGGGTTGGCATGGGTAAAACTACAGTTTCTAACTATTTGTCAACCGTTCATCACTTGCCCGTGCTAGACGCTGATGTGTATGCCCGCGAAGCGGTAGAACCCGGCTCTAATTTGCTGTCAGAAATTGTAGAGCGCTACGGGTCGAATGTATTGACGCCACAGGGTAGGCTCGATCGACTGCGCGTTGGTGACATCATCTTCAGTCGGCAGCCCGAGCGGCTGTGGATAGAACAGCGAATTCATCCCTATGTGCGCGATCGCATGACGGCTGCGTTGCAAAAACTGGCTCTGCAAGGCTGTTCTACCAGCGTGTTAGTCGTCCCCTTACTGTTTGAAGCCCGCATGAGTGACCTAGCTACCGAAATTTGGGTGGTAGCCTGTCCCCACGACCAGCAGATTGAGCACCTCATGCAGCGAGAAATTGAAGGTGCTGCCGGTAGCCGCCTAAACTTGAGCCAAATCCAAGCCAGAATTGATAGCCAAATGCCGATTGATCAAAAAATCAAACTAGCAGATGTGGTTCTGGATAATTCTTCTACACTAGACGCGCTTTTATGCCAGGTAGATACAGCCCTGAAAACGCCCCCAGCGTCATCGGCTCCCCCGCCTAGCTAAGAGGGGACTTTAGGCGCTAAGCTAAACCCTTAAGTCACGAGTATTGCTACCTCGATAGTATGGAGTGCCTGCATGAGCGAACCGACTGAGCCATCAATCGTCAGGGTTCTGATTGTGGAAGATGATCCCATGATGCAGCTGGGATTAGAGCAATCGTTAGCCAGCCAGCCCGATATTGACGTGGTCGGGCGAGCCGATGATGGATATTTGGCCATTGATGCAGCGGTTAAGCTCAAGCCCGATATCGTGGTCATGGATATTGGCTTACCCCGGATGGACGGCATTGCCGCTACAGCGAAAATAAAAGCGCTCTTGCCCCATGTCCGCATCGTCATGCTGACGTCGCATACTACTGAGAATGAAGTCATTGCGGCACTTGCGGCAGGTGCTGATGCCTACTGCGTCAAAGGCACTAGCGTTGAGCGATTGCTGGCCGCGATCGCCGCCGCTCGAGACGGGGCAAGTTACCTCGATCCACTAGTGGCAAGGCAGGTGCTAGACCACCTCAAGTCGCCGACCAACTCAGCCGATGCGATCGCCGTGGGGCAGCTCTCCCAACGGGAGGTAGAGGTGCTAAAGCTGATGGTAGAAGGACGCAGCAATCCAGAAATTGCGGCTGTGCTCTATCTCAGCCCCAATACGGTAAAAACTCACGTCCGAGGCATTATGAACAAATTAGCCGTAGATGACCGGGTGCAGGCGGCTGTGGTTGCACTCCGGGCAGGATTAGTTTAATTCCAGAGAGACCCGCTCAACTATTCTCCCTGCCAATTTTATAAGTGTCATACATAGTACAAAATAACTTTAGTTTGGAGAGCAAAATACGTCTAAGGTCTGAGAGACGAATTTCGATTCACGGACTAAAATTATTAATATTCAGCCGTAGCCAATTGTTCGAGAATGATCTTGTTTTCCAATTTTGTCCCCAAATTTAGTCAATGGACGCTAGCAATGGTGCTAAAGTCCTTTTGATACTTGCTAGTAAATCTCGTTTACTGAGATGCCGGGAGGCTGGCATTAGCATTAGAAATGGTTTAAGGGCAAGGTTGTTTTAGTGGTCAATCTGTAGGAACCTACAAATTTGCTACTGTAGAAACTTGAACGACTCGACACGGTCTTTCGGTATTTCACCTGTGTAGTTACTTCAATTGCCAGAAGTGACTTCAGACTCCATCTGGTCTGCATCTTCTGTTTTTACAACGTTCATAGCTGTTTGTAACGGTCTGTTCAAGCTGGCTATGTAGGCTTGACTCAACAGGCTTTGCTAAGTTGGCGCGTAAGCGAGCAAAATAGTCCCCTTTCCAGCCCCCGCTAGGGACTTTCGGTATGTATTGAACATCTTGATTGGGCTGAACCGTATGACAACCACACTCGACGAAATTTACAAGTTCTTTGAAAGTCCGCCTCCTTTTTATCTGAATAAGGAGTTAGCGGTCTGCTACGTGCTCGCGGTGCTTCTGCGCCAAGATTCCTATGGTACAGAGCTGATCAATCTGCTAGAAACTGAATATCCTACTTATCGCTTGTCTGACACTGTTCTATACAGTGCGCTCAAGTTTTTGGAGGATGCCGCTGCCATTGTCGGTTACTGGAAAAAGGTCGAAGGCAGAGGCAGACCTCGTCGCATGTATCAAATCACGCCCGATTGGCGTGAACGAGCAGATGAACTGGCTCGGCTCTGGAACAACTACACCAAGGATGCAGTTGTCCAAGCTGTAGGCATGTCCAAGTAATATCCAAGTCATAACAGACTGCTCGAGTTCTAGAGCTGATTGTTAGAAAGATGAGTGGGGCGATCGCTAAATCGCCCCACTCATTTTTTTACATATTTTTGCATTTGATGGCGACACGATTTTATGGCAATAGCTTGTTATTACAAAAGTTTACAAAACTAAATAAATCTGTTACATTTACTTACACAAGCGCAGTCGCACAAAATTACCCTAGGAAGCCGTTATGAGAAGTGGTGTTGTTACCGAAGAGCAAGGTCGCCAGAACGTTTACGCCGTCGAACCTACGATGTATGTGGATGCTGAGTCGAGAGCAGGCTTCACCGACTACGCAGAGAAGCTAAACGGGCGTTTAGCCATGATCGGGTTTGTGTCGATGCTAGTGCTCGAAGTGCTAACTCACCACGGTTTAGTTGGCTTGTTGAAGGGGCTGTAGGCTGCTTACTGTCGGGTTAATCTTTACAAATTCCGATCTCTTATACAAATTTCCGATCTCTTAGTTTAGAGTCGGGAATTTCGCTGATCCTAAGTTCTGTAAACCTCAGGCAGATTCCCTGCTCCTGCATTAGACAATATTCGATACACCTCCCGCTTAATTGCTATTAGTTAGCAGCAATTGTTTAGGTGGTGTCACTCTAGAATGTTTGTCACGCTGGGGATAAGGCTATGCAAATTTTTCGTCGCCCCTCTCCGTCTGAGGGCGAAACGCGATCGCGAATCTTGCAAGCGGCACAGCGGCTGTTTGCGCGGCGTGGGTTTGATGGCACGACCACTCACGACTTAGCT
>JAYUYI010000693.1:0-7139 GCA_043752545.1 Thermoleptolyngbya sp. | reverse complement strand
ATCCTTCATCCGTCCCTCCCCCTCCCGTTTCCTTGAATGCAGAACTTTCGGAACTACTATCAAATTCTTGGCATTACCAAAGATGCCACTCCTGAAGAGGTCAAGAAAGCCTATCGACGATTGGCACGTCAGTATCATCCGGATATGAATCCGGGGGATGCCTCCGCTGAAGAAAAGTTTAAGGATGTGGGTGAATCCTATGAGATTCTGGCGGATACTGGGAAGCGCGCTCAGTATGACCAGTTCAGCCGTTTTTGGAAGCAAACTGGATTTCAGGCCAGCGCTACTCCAAAAGCAAGGGCTTGGAATACTCGCACTACCGGACGATCTGCCAGTGATGAGGTAGATTTTAGCCAGTTTGGGGACTTCAATAGTTTTGTCGATCAGCTGCTAAATCGGCGCGAAGAGGAAGCCACAGCGCAGCGCACGGCTGTCCGCGACCCATATCGACCGGGTACGACCAAAACCTCTTATACGGTGCCTCGGGAAACTCCCCGCAATGCCGAAGCGCGGCTGACGGTGCCATTAGAAAAAGCGTTTGTAGGTGGCCGAGAACGGATTCGGCTAGAGGATGGGCGATCGCTAGAAGTGAACATGCCCGCTGGGATGGTATCTGGGCAAAAGATTCGACTTAAGGGTCAGGGGGTGGCAGGAGGCGATCTCTATCTCAAAATTGATGTGGCTCCTCACCCGTTCTATAAGCTAGATGGAGCCGACTTATTTTGTGAACTGCCGCTAACCCCCAGTGAAGCCGTTTTAGGTGGGGCGATCGAAGTTCCTACCTTAGATGGCTTAGTCAAAATGATGATTCCTGCCGGAGTCAGAGCTGGGCAAAAGCTGCGCCTTGCGGGCAAAGGCTATCCGCTAGACGGTCGCCGAGGTGACCAGATTGTAGAAATTATGATCGTGGCACCCAAAGAGATCAGCCCAGAAGAACGCGATCTCTACGAAAAGATCCGCCAAATTGAAACCTTCAGCCCGCGCGCGACGCTAATTCCTTGAGAGGGAGGGCTTAATTTTGAGTTTTGAGTTCTTAGTTTTGAGCGAAGCAGCCACCTCAAAATTCAAAACTCAAAGCCTCAGGCTAGGCGTTCAGTTAGAACCAACGACTGTGATCGATACCACCAAATTACTGCTGGGGGTTACTATCCCGGCTGTGGATGCAGGCGTAAACTCTAGGTTTTGTTTGACTAAACACGAGGCCAGCTCAGTATATTCTGCACTGCCAGAGCTTTGCAGGATCTGGGTTTCAGAAACTCGTCCAGTTTGCTCTACAGTGACCCGCATCGCCACTGTCGCCTCAAAGAAATTCACACTTTCGGGCGTCAGTTCACAGGCTCCGGACTGAGTCGGGTCTGCAATTACCGTAAAGCTGTTGGTCAAAAGTACGGCACTTTGTTCTGGGGTGTCGGCGGTTTCGTTGGGGGGCAGCTGGCTGATGGTGACTACGCCCCTCAGGCTGGTCGGCATCGGCGAACTGTTAATGCTAATGTCCGATGACCCTGCTCCTGGTATATTGCCAGCGGCATCTGGGTTCCCTGCGCCAGCGGCATCTGGGTTCCCTGCGCCTGCTAAGCCTCCGCCGAGACTGGGGTCTGCTCTTGCCACATTGCCGGGGTATGGATTAGGCGCGTTAGTTAAGGGTTCACCGACTTCTCGCGGCGGTAAGCCTGGATTTTCTGCGTCAGGCAAGTTTCCAGGAGAAGCGGTGTCAGGAGAAACGGTGTCAGGAGAGGCAGTTGGTTCAGCTGGATTGGCGGTATCTGATGGAGGCTGAGGAGCGGGGCTTGGCAGCGGGAGTGGAGACGGGGTGGGAGAGGGTGGAACGGGGCGATCGTCCGCCAACGCTGTGGGAGCAAAGGCAGAGGGCGGAGCAGTCTGGGTAGCCTGAGCGGTGGCTGGGACATTCGCAGCCGGTGCCTCTGGGTTCGGGGCACTAATGGCAGCAGACCCTTCGCCAGCGGCAGCTTGGGAGTTGACGCCGACTTGAGCCAAATCGACCAGTTCAACTGGAGTAGGAGCCTGCATTCCGGCTTGAGATTGACTGTCAACAGTCTGCAAAAGCGATGGCAGCGCTAACAGGAGCAGTAAATGCATGCCAACCGACCCAGCCACTAGGTTTCGCCATAGCCGAGGTGGATCTTGATGGCCCAACCTCCCCGGTGGTGGCGGTTGGGCGAGTCCAGTCATGTTGGCTGGTTGCATGGTCTTTCAGTCCTGATCAATCCAATTTGGGCAATCTAATCTCGGACAATCTACTCTCAATCAATAAAAGTTGTCTAGCCCCGTAGTCCATCATAGCCAGCCACTAAAAGGCTGCCTATCTTAAAGTGGGCGATCGCCAAAACATTAACTTTTATATAGAAAGATAACTATTGATTATGTAGAGGCAAAGAACATTCAACGTTTAGCTTATTCAATTCCTGGTATATTTTGTGTTGAGCCACGAGTACGGCAATCTTCAAAGCAGGGCAAGCTCAATTGTCTAACGCGAGTAGCGATTGAGTCAGGTGCCCTGAGCAACGGATGTTGTCAATGGCCATCCGTTGTGCCTTGTCGCAGCTAGAAGGTATCTCATCGGCACAGCAGATTCGTGCAGGAGTTTCCCGCAAGCATTCTTTGTAGGATGCGGTGCAGGGAGAATGTTGTACGCTCGGAATTACAGTGATTCACAGGAAGGGAAACGATGTCTTATTCGCAAACAAAAACCCAAGCAAAAGCTGGGTACAAGGCTGGGGTTCAAGATTACCGTCTGACGTATTACACGCCAGACTACACGCCCAAAGATACGGATATTCTGGCCGCGTTCCGGGTAACACCTCAACCCGGAGTCCCTCCTGAAGAAGCTGCTGCTGCCGTTGCTGCTGAATCTTCCACAGGTACCTGGACGACGGTGTGGACAGACTTGCTGACTGACCTCGATCGCTACAAAGGTCGCTGCTACGATATCGAACCCGTTCGTGGCGAAGAAAGCCAGTTCATCGCCTACATCGCCTATCCCTTGGATTTGTTTGAAGAAGGCTCTGTCACCAACCTGTTGACCTCCTTGGTGGGTAACGTGTTTGGGTTCAAGGCTCTGAAAGCGCTACGTCTAGAAGACCTGCGGATTCCAGTGGCCTACCTCAAGACGTTCCAAGGCCCTCCTCACGGCATCCAAGTTGAGCGCGACAAAATCAACAAGTATGGTCGTCCCCTGTTGGGCTGTACGATTAAACCTAAACTGGGTTTGTCGGCCAAGAACTACGGTCGGGCTGTCTATGAGTGTCTGCGGGGCGGTCTAGACTTCACCAAAGACGACGAAAACATCAACTCCCAGCCATTCCAGCGCTGGCGCGATCGCTTCACCTTCGTGGCTGAAGCCATCCACAAAGCTCAAGCAGAAACGGGCGAAATCAAAGGTCACTACCTCAACGTCACCGCCGCTACCTGCGAAGAAATGATCAAGCGGGCTGAGTACGCGAAAGAACTCAACATGCCCATCATCATGCATGACTTCTTGACCGCTGGTTTCACCGCCAACACCACTCTGTCTCACTGGTGCCGCGATAACGGCATCTTGCTGCACATTCACCGCGCCATGCACGCTGTGATTGACCGTCAAAAGAACCACGGGATTCACTTCCGCGTGTTGGCAAAATGTCTGCGGATGTCTGGTGGTGACCACATTCACACCGGCACAGTTGTGGGCAAACTAGAAGGCGACAAAGCCATCACCCTTGGTTTCATCGACCTGCTGCGTGAAAACTACGTCGAGCGCGACCCCTCTCGCGGTGTCTACTTTACTCAAGATTGGGCCTCCATGCCCGGTGTGATGGCCGTGGCCTCCGGTGGGATTCACGTATGGCACATGCCTGCTCTAGTCGAAATCTTCGGCGATGACTCTGTGCTTCAGTTTGGTGGCGGTACGTTAGGTCACCCCTGGGGCAACGCTCCTGGTGCAACCGCTAACCGCGTTGCCCTCGAAGCCTGCGTCCAAGCCCGGAATGAAGGCCGTGACCTGATGCGTGAAGGTGGTGACATCATTCGCGAAGCTTGCCGCTGGTCTCCTGAGTTGGCAACCGCTTGCGAACTGTGGAAAGAAATCAAGTTCGAATTTGAAGCAGTCGATACCGTTTGATGAACGGTTGAGGGATAGAGGTTTCTGGATATATTAACTAGCCGGATGACGGATGAAACAGGTCTGCTGTGATTCCTTCATCCGGGAGCAGAATTAGGAGTAAAGTCATTCATCCTAGTTCTTCGGTTAGTTGATTTCTACGGAGCTAATGCGGTTCAGCCAATGGCTAAACCTGCGCTTTGCGCACACATCCTTCCCCATTCATCGTTCACCCAATGGATCTGAAGCAGATTGCGAAAGATACGACCAAAACGCTGATTAGCTACCTGACCTATCAGGCGATGCGAACGGTGATGGATCAGCTAAGTGAGACTGACCCACCGCGATCGCTCCGACTGCACGAATTCTCTCGGCGAGAGCGAATTGAAAATAGCGAAGCTTACCTTGAAGTTCTGTTTACAGAAGATCAAGCGCTAGCCTTTCGCATTTTGACCGTTCGTGAACATATTGCCGAAGAGATTGCAGAATATCTGCCAGAAATGCTTCGAACAGGTATTCAGCAAGCCAACACGCAGCAACGCTGTCAGCAATTGGAGCGGATGACGCAAACTGATCCAGATGCCTCTGGGGCGCACCCAGAACAAGAAACCCCATCTCCAGATCTGACCGATTCAACTCTGACGAACCAATCGGACGGTTCCGCAGAATAGCCAAGCATACTCATTGAGGACATCATGAAGACCTTACCAAAAGAGATTCACTACGAGACTTTTTCCTACTTGCCGCCGCTGACGGATGCGCAAGTGGCACGGCAGATCCAGTACACCATCGATAACGGGTTCTTCCCCTGCATTGAGTTCAACGAAGACTCCGCAGCAAAAACCTGCTATTGGACAATGTGGAAACTGCCCATGTTTAGCTGCTCTTCTCCTCAAGAAGTGCTGAGCGAAGTGCAACAGTGCCGCTCTGAGTTTTCTAACTGCTACATCCGGGTAGTGGCCTTTGACAACATCAAGCAGTGCCAGGTGATGAGTTTCATCGTGCACAAGCCCAACCAAAACAACAGCACCAGCGGCGGCTACCGCTATTAAGGCATGAGTGAGTTTTAAGTTCCAAGTTTTGAGTCTTGAGCTGATTGCTGACTTCAAAACTCAAAATTCAAAATTTAGGGCTTACTTTAATTAGGGGCAGGTTTAACAGATATCCCATCGGCTTTGGCTGACAGATTCTGCTCAAACCTGCCCCTACTATTTGTCTTTACCAACACTCACATGCAGGATATCCGGATTTGTTTTGTCGGCGATTCATTTGTCAATGGCACCGGTGATTCGCTGCTGCTGGGCTGGACGGGTCGCGTCTGTCAGTTTGTGGGGCAGCAATTTGTCGGGCAGCAAGGGATTTCCTTGACCTATTACAACTTGGGTATTCGCCGGGAGACGAGTGCAGATATTGGGTTGCGCTGGCAGTTTGAAGTACTGGCGCGGCTGCCGGACGCGTGCGATGGTCGAGTGGTGTTCTCCTTTGGGGCGAACGATACTACCTGGGAGCAAGGCCGTGTGCGGGTCAGTACACCCGATTCTCTGCGCTATGCGGGCATGATGCTATTGGTGGCAAAACGACGCTATTCGGTGTTGATGGTGAGTCCACCGCCGCTGGCCAATGCCGAGCAAAATCAGCGGATTGCCGAGCTAGTGCAAGCGCAACAGCAGATGTGCAAAGGGTTTGAGATTCCGTACCTAGATGTATTTACGCCCCTGCACACCTCTCCAATCTGGATGCGAGAGGTGCGATCGCGCGATGGCGCACACCCCGACGCCGCTGGCTATTCCGAACTGGCTCAGCTAGTCCTAAACTGGCCCAGTTGGAATGCTTGGTTTGCAGATCGCTCTAGCCCATAACTCCAATCCCTAAACTTTTTTCCCATGGCCTTCTACATTCCCCCTACATTCCTCGATCGCCTCGCTATCCACATCACCAAAAACTTTTTGGATTTGCCCAACGTCAAAGTGCCGCTAATTTTGGGGCTGCACGGGCGTAAGGGTGAAGGTAAAACCTTTATGTGTGAACTGGTGTTTAAGCGGATGGGCTTGGGTGCCGTATTTATGTCGGCTGGTGAATTGGAAAGCCCTGATGCAGGAGATCCGGCGCGGCTGATTCGGCTGCGCTACCGGGAGGCGGGGGAATGGAGCCGGGTGCATGGCCGCATGGCGGTGCTGATGATCAATGATGTGGACGCTGGGATTGGGCGGGTTGATTCGAGTACGCAGTACACCGTCAACACCCAATTGGTCAACGCCACGCTAATGAATATTGCGGACAACCCGACCAATGTGCAGCTACCGGGCAGCTACGACGCCGAACCAACGCAGCGGATTCCGATCATTGTCACTGGGAATGACTTTGCTACTCTGTATGCGCCGCTGATTCGCGATGGCCGGATGGAAAAGTTTTTTTGGGATCCGACGCGAGACGATCGCCTCGGCATTGTGACCGGAATTTTTGAGGCAGATGGGGTGCCTGCTAGGGAGGTGGAAAAACTGGTCGATACCTTCCCTGACCAGGCAACCGACTTTTTTGGCGCGGTGCGATCGCGGCTCTACGACGAGCAAATCCGTAAAATGATTTACGACATGGGGATTGATAAAGTCTCCCAAAAAGTGGTTCATAGTGACGGGAAACCGCAGGAATTTCAGCCGCCCGACGTCAGGTTGGCTCATTTAATTGAAATCGGTAATGCCATGGTGCGCGAACAGGAACGGATTCGTGAACTGCGCCTAGTTGCCGAATACAACGAAGTGCTGCAAACACCGCGATCGCCTTCTAGCTCCACTTCGGCGGCGAATACGCCCATGAAATCATCCGCTGCCAAACCATCCGCTGCCGAATCATCCGCCGTCAAATCATCTGCTGTCAAACCGTCAGGTGAATACTTTGCCTATTACGGCAGCTCTAGCGACGTGCCTAACGCGGTCAAACCCGCCAATGGCCAAGCCACTATATTGTCTAAGGTCAGCGGGGCGATCGCCACCGATATCACCAGCTTGCTCAGTCAGGGACTGCGGTTAGCGGTGGAATATGTGGA
>JAYUYI010000692.1:0-2858 GCA_043752545.1 Thermoleptolyngbya sp. | reverse complement strand
TCATACGTCTCGACAACCTTCTGACGCAAGTCTAGGGAATAGGGTTTCATAGGGGTGACAAACTAAACGCGCAAGATTATGTAAACTGTACTGTATCGCGCTTATCAGCCCGATACAGTACAGTTTACGATGCTAAGCGGTTGTAGTACTGGAGAACCCAGCATAGTATCCAAAATTTGGGTTTATTCCAGCCAAACTGAGAGAGTTAACAAGCGGTGGTGCAGAAAAAAGTTTAAATCGATTTCGAGCACATATACTACAAGCTCAAGCCGATTATTTTCGTTGATTTTTCGCCACTTCTTAATAATAAATCTTGTTGAGAACAGTGAGTTTGCTAGGTTTTGGGAGTTTCTGCACCACTAATCCTATTGACATTGGATTCTGATCAATTATTATTTGTGTAAGGATTTCGTTAGCCTAAAGCTTAAAGGATGTTCTAAAGGGCTTGCTGCCCATGTCAAAATGACCCTAATCCCCCCAAATCCCCTTTAAAAGGGGGCTTTGAGTCAAGTTCTCTCTTTTTCCAAGGAAGGTTAGGAGGAATCACTCAGTGCCTAAAAACACAGCCAATAACCCTTTAAACATACTCTTAAATATTTATGTAATTTTTTACAGGATTAAGACTTTTCGTCGTGAGTTCCCCTTCTGACCATCAATCCTGACCGTACAAAGCACCAGTATTGCCGTGCAGTACATGGGAGCTTTTGGAGCCTAATTACTGAAGTACACGGTTAAACCTAAACCCAAATTCTAAAGTTCAGAGGAGGATCGTATGGCGAAAGTCGCCCTTTTAATCGGTGTTACAAACTATCAACCAGGGCTTAACTCTCTTCCCAGCGCTGAGCGGGATGTTCAGGCGCTGGCTAAGGTATTACAACGGCCTGAGGTTGGTGGGTTTGACCAAGTCAAATCGTTGCTCAACCCCGGCTCGCAGCAGATGCAAGAAGAGATTGAGACCCTGTTTCGCGATCGCCATCGCGATGACCTTGTGTTCTTATTCTTCAGCGGTCATGGCATCAAAGATGATAGTGCCAAGCTCTACTTTGCTACTAGCCTGACACAAAAGACTCCACAAGGCGAACTAGTAAAATCCAGTGCTGTACCTGCTAGCTTTGTGCATGAAATCATGAGCAACAGTAAGTCTAAGCGGCAAGTGATCATGCTAGATTGCTGCTTTAGCGGCGCATTTGCCGAAGGCATGACGGCTAAGGACGATGGCCGGGTCGATGTACAACGGCAACTGGGCGGAGAGGGTCGGGCTGTACTGACCTCTTCAACCTCCACACAATATTCCTTCGAGCAACAGGGAACAGATCTATCGATTTATACTCACTACATTATTGAAGGGATAGAAACTGGCTCAGCAGATCAAGACAATGACGGGGCGATCGCCGTTGATGAACTGCACGAATATGCTAAGCGACGGGTTCAGGAAGCATTTCCTGCCATGAAGCCAGAAATCTATTGTTCAAAAGAAGGCTATCAGATCAATTTGGCACAGGCTCTTATCAGTGATCCAAAACTACGTTATCGGCGCGAGGTGTCTCGTTTTGCAGAGCGAGGTGAGGTCTCAGATATTGCCCGCATAGGACTCGATAATAAGCGTCAAATGTTAGGTCTGGCTCCAGAAGAAGCTGCTGAGATTGAACACGACGTGTTAAAGCCCTCTCGCACTTATCGCGTAAACCTGCGCCAATATGAGCAAAAGTTACTGGAGGCTGCCCTAAGAAAATATCCCATCAGCCCAGAAACTCGCAGCGATTTAGATTATCTCAAACAAGCGCTGGGATTGCGGAATGAAGATGTAGAGCCGTTTGAAGCCCATATTGCAGCTCGGCATCGTGAGGTTCGCATGGAATCAGCACCGCATTTGATGCAACCGAATCGCCCTCTTCTAGATGAAATAGCTCCATTGCAATCAGGACTAGTGCAGCCCGTGGCTTCAGTAGCTCCACTGGAGCGATCGCCTCAGGCACCTCAGCATAGTTCCACCGTAGCGCCTGCTCCTCAGCGACCAAACCGATTGCTGCAAGGGTTACTGGCTGCCGGAGCCATCTTGGCAATTGGTGGTGCAGGATTCTACGGCTATCAACGGTCACAACAGAGCCAGCAAGCTCAAACGGCGTTACAACAGGCGCTGTCATTGGCAGATCAAGAAAAATGGGGAGAGGCGATCGCTACGCTTCAACCAATCCCAACTACTGGCTCTACTGCCAGCCAAGTCCAACAATATCTTGGAGATTGGTCGAAACAGCTACTAGATCAGGCTAGCGAACTATATCAAACTGGCAACCTAAAAGATGCCAAGGTATCTATTCAGGCAATTCCTCAAACCAGCCCTTTATATAACGATGCTCAAAAAGCGATCGCCCAATGGCAAGCGGAATCGGATAGCGATAACCAATTACTGACTGAAATTGACCGTGTGTTGTCGTCTGAATGGGATATCTATACCGCTGGCATTTTATTGCAAAAAATGCAAAATCAAGGATTGAAGCAACAGATAGAGGCTCGCATTAGCAAGGTGGCTCTGCTAGTTGCCGACGCAGAGAAGAAAAAAGGGCAGGAAGCTGACGTAGCAGCACAGCGGGCAGAAGCAGAGGCGGCTAGACAACGCGAGCAGCTCCAGCAGCAGCAGACTATCGCCAGTCTCTTAGGTAAAAAGCCATCGCTCACTCTATCTCAAAACTACCAATATGCCTGGTTATCCAGTCGAGGGGCTACCGACGCTGACCTATCAGGTAAGTCTGGCTATGAGCTAAGCCTCATGCGTAACTCAATCTTTGCCAGACACGGACGCATCTTCACAGAATCTGATCTGCACGCTGTGTTCTCTCAAGAACTGTGGTACCGCCCCA
>JAYUYI010000691.1:0-2862 GCA_043752545.1 Thermoleptolyngbya sp. | reverse complement strand
AGTGGTTTTTGCCGTCGATCAAAAAATATCAGAATGTATTGATTCTGGTATTTATCGCGTCGTTTTTTGTCCAGCTGTTTGCCTTGGCCAACCCGTTGATGATTCAGGTGATCATCGATAAGGTGATCGTCCAAAACAGTGCCGATACCCTGCAAGTATTGGGGGTGTTGCTGCTGATTTTGGCGGTGTTTGAGGCGCTGTTGACGGCTCTGCGAACCTATCTGTTTGTCGATACCACCAACCGCATCGACATGGCGCTGGGTTCTGAAATTATCGACCACCTGCTCCGCTTGCCGCTGCGCTACTTTGAGAAACGCCCGGTGGGGGAACTGTCAACCCGGATCAACGAGCTAGAAAATATTCGCAGCTTTATGACCGGGACAGCGCTAACGGTGGTGCTCGACGCCATTTTTTCGGTGATCTACATCGTTGTGATGTTGATCTACAGCTGGCTGTTGACCCTGGTATCGCTGGCCACCATTCCGCTGTTTATGGGTCTGGCAGTGGTGTTTTCGCCCATTATCCGGAATCAGCTGCGGGTCAAGGCAGAACGCAATGCCGAAACCCAGTCTTACCTGGTGGAAGTGGTCAGCGGGATTCAGACCGTGAAAGCGCAGAATATGGAGCTGCGATCGCGCTGGCAATGGCAGCAGCGGTATGGTCGCTACGTCAGTGCGGGCTTTAAAACGGTGTTGACCTCGACCACGGCGGGGGCGATGAGTAGCTTCCTCAACCAGCTTTCGGGTTTGCTGGTGCTGTGGGTGGGTGCCTACTTGGTACTTCAAGGAGAACTGAGCCTAGGGCAACTGATTGCGTTCCGCATTATTGCGGGGTACGTCACTAGCCCTCTACTGCGGCTGGCGCAACTCTGGCAAAACTTCCAGGAGGTGGGCCTGTCGATTGAGCGACTGAGCGACATTGTAGACACGTCTCCCGAAGCCGACGAACTCGATCGCCTCAATATCCCGATGCCGCCGATTCAAGGCCGGGTGACCTACGACAATGTGTCGTTCCGGTTTGGTACCACAGGGCCGCTCCAGCTCAACAACATTAGCCTCGAATTTCCCCCCGGTGGGTTTGTCGGCGTTGTTGGGCAGAGCGGTTCGGGTAAAAGTACGTTGATGAAACTGCTGCCTCGGCTCTATGACATCGAATCAGGCCGGATCTTAATCGACGGCTATGACATTACCAAGGTCGAGCTTTACTCATTGCGGCAACAAATCGGCATCGTACCGCAAGATACGCTGCTGTTTGACGGCACAGTTCAAGAAAACATTGCCCTAAATTCGCCCGATGCATCGGCAGACGAAATCATTAAGGCGGCTGAGGTGGCAGCGGCTCACGAATTTATTATGGGCTTGCCCAATGGCTACAACACTCGCGTGGGTGAGCGGGGTGCCTCGTTGTCGGGGGGGCAGCGTCAGCGGATTGCGATCGCCCGTACGGTCATGCAAAACCCGCGTCTGCTGATTATGGATGAAGCCACCAGCGCCCTTGACTACGATTCAGAAAGACGGGTGTGCATGAACCTGGCCGACTACTTCCGGGGGCGTACGGTGTTCTTCATCACTCATCGCCTGAGCACCATCAAACATGCCAACATCATTTTGATGATGGATCAAGGGTCAGTCGTCGAGCAGGGAGTTCACGAAGACTTGATGGCCATGCGTGGACGCTACTATTGTCTATATCAGCAGCAAGAAGCACAGCTTTAAAAAAGGATGAAGGATGTTTGGCTTTGCCGTACTCGTTCCGAGAAGCAAGCTACGCGAAGCGTAGGATGAAGGCAACGGGTGGTGATGAATAGGATCTAGTCTCTCCAACTCTTCACTCTCCAAATTCTCTAATTGCTAACATCCCTCCCCATCCATCCCTCATCCCCATTCATCCTTTATCCTTCCTTCTTCATCCTTACTTTCTTATGACTCAAACGTCTCCCAAAAACGGACATAACGGCAGCAACAACGGCGTCAAAGCTAGCACCAAACCAGACCCCTCTGATTTAATGCATGTCACCGCTCCAGAGGAAGTTGAAGCTGAGCTGCCATCTAGTAAACAAATCAAAGCCGCTGCGTTTGACCAGCCGGTGATTTTGCAGCAAACCTCCCTGTGGGCAAAACTGGTGGTGGCTGGCATTGTAGGGGTTACGTCTGTGGTGTTAATTTGGGCTAGCGTTGCCCGGATTGAAGAAGCGGTGCCCGCAACCGGCAAACTGGAGCCAAAAGACAAAGTACAAGAAATTCAGGCTCCTGTGGGCGGAGTGGTTCAAGAGCTGCTGGTCAAAGATGGCCAAGCGGTCAAACAGGGTCAGGTGCTGATTCGGTTTGATCCCAGTACGGCTGAGGCGCAGCAAAAGTCTTTTCAGCAAATCCGTAATTCGTTTCTGCAAGAAAATCAGTTTTACCGCAGCTATATCAGCGGGCAGCCCACCCTGAGTGCTGGCAAGCCAGTGACTGTTCCACCAGAAATGCTAGCGTTGCTGTCTAATCGGATCGCGATCGCCTCTGAAAATCAGCTGTACCGGGCGCAAGTGTATGGTTCAGGCGGCAGTTTTTCAGCTGAACAGCAAGCTCGGCTGGCGGCAGGCTCAGCCGAGTCTCAATCGCGAACATCGGCGGCTGAGCTAGAAGTGGCTCAGCTCCAGCAGCAGTTGCTGCAAACGGAAGGGCAACTCACCTCTGCCCGCCAGAGTTTGGCCATTGATCAA
Source organism: Thermoleptolyngbya sp. (assembly GCA_043752545.1). Lineage (GTDB taxonomy): Bacteria > Cyanobacteriota > Cyanobacteriia > Elainellales > Elainellaceae > CASBQJ01. Next base: position 155 of record JAYUYI010000691.1, on the reverse strand, counting down.
CGGATTGTGGGTGATATTAGGCCACTGGCTGAAGCGGGTGGCATTGGACGGATTCAGCTATTGCGGCAAGAGCAAGAAGTGTTGACGAAGCAGTCAGAAGTGGATCGCTTGTCGCAAGAAAAGCAGCGGCTGGATCTGGCGATCGCCCAAGCCCG
>JAYUYI010000690.1:0-2864 GCA_043752545.1 Thermoleptolyngbya sp. | reverse complement strand
CTGTGGCGTTGGCAATACGGGTGTGAGTTGAGTTGGAGAGTTTAAGCGCTACATCATATCAGCCGCGCTGGCCGTAGGGGTTACGAGGAGCCGGACTGGCGCAACCTCAGGCCATTAGGTGCGATCGCGTTATGTCTGCACCTGCTGTGGCTGGGCTGGACGTTTGCAGGCGCGCGATCGCTCTGACTGCCTTGATTGTGGCTCAGTTCACTGCTAGTGCCTCTTGGCGCAGCTCTATGTGACTTCAATTAATTAATTAATTCGTTTGGTCTGCTCCTGTTGAGCCATCCCCTTTGAATGCCGTGGCACCCTTTCGATAAACGCTAAAACGTTTCGGTATTGATAAACCTTGCAAATTGCAGCTGAAGCCTGCTGAATTCTATGAAATACATGAGTCATGGGTTACCCAGCCCCACTATTTTGGACGAAGTAAAAGCGGTGTTGCATCTAGCAATTCCGCTAGCCGGGGCACAGCTTTCCCAATCGGCCACAGGGTTTGTAGATACCGTGATGATGGGTTTTCTGGGCAGTCAAACCATTGCTGCTGGGGGTTTGGGAGCAACCTACTTCACCGCATTGCTCCTGATCAGCAGTGCCGTTATGGCAGCGGTCAGCCCGTTGGCGGCAGAGGCGCACGGAGCTGGAAAGCCTGAGCGCGTTGGTCAAGTGGCACGGCAAGGATTGTGGCTGGCCGTTGCGCTGTCCATTCCCTTAACGTGGCTGCTGTGGAATGCGGCTCTTGTATTGCGCCTATTGGGTCAAGCGCCGGAAACAATCGCGTTGAGTCAAATTTATTTACGGGCGATCGCTTGGGGGCTACTTCCGGGCTTGGGTTTTGCCGTATTGCGCAACTTTGTGGCGGCGCTCTCAGATGCTCGCCCGATCATTGTGATTATGATTGGCGGCACGTTAATCAACATTGTGACCAATTATGGGCTGATGTTTGGGATTGGCATCTTGCCGCAGCTAGGATTAGCAGGTTTGGGCTGGGCCAGCACGCTGTCTCTGTGGTGTATGTTTTTGGCTCTCGTGGGCTATATCCTCAACCAGCCGCAGTTGAGAGCCTACGGCGTGTTCCGTCATCTGCATCGATTTGACCAGCAGATCTTTGGCGAACTGATCAAAATTGGGATACCGATGGGAGTGCTGTCGGCAGTAGAAGTGGGCCTGTTTGCTGTGACGACGGTTTTGATGGGTCAATTGGGTACCGTTGCGCTAGCCGCCCATCAAATTGCCATTCAAACCGCCGCCATTACCTTTACGATCCCCACAGGAATTGGGCTAGCGACCACGGTGCAGGTGGGGCAACTGATTGGGCAAGGTAACTTCAAACGCGCTAAGCGGGCTGGATTTATTGGCATTGCCTTGGGTTGCTTGTTTATGAGCAGCATGGCTATTTTATTTTGGACGATGCCTGGTAGCATTGTGGCACTCTATCTGGATATCCGCGATCCCCTGAATGCAGAGGTGGTAGAACTGGCCAAGCGCTTGCTGTTGGTCGCGGCTATGTTTCAATTGGCCGATGGTATTCAGGTGACGGCAACCGGGGCACTGCGAGGATTCAAAGATACTCAAATTCCTATGTTAATTGGGCTGGCTACCTACTGGGGGGTGGGGTTAACCAGCGGCTATGTGCTAGGGCTAACGCTGGGATTTGGCGGCGTGGGTCTCTGGTGGGGTTTGGCATTGGGGCTAGCAGTCGCTGCCATTTTACTGACTTGGCGGTTTTGGGCTAAACAACCCAATCGGCAGGCGGATGGATTAAATAAATTTTGAGTTTTGAGTTCTAAGTTTTGAGTTAGATGGTCAATTCAAAACTCAAAACTCCCCCAGGGTTTAAGGTTCAACCCGCACCACCGTTCCCACTTGTACCAAATTAAACAGCGCCAGCACGTCTTCATTTCGCATTCGCACACAGCCATTAGAGGCAGCGCGACCGATTGACGACACGGTCGGGGTACCGTGGAACCCAATGACCCCATTGGGCATGTGGGCAAAGCCAATCCAGCGTAGTCCCAGTGCGCTATTGGCTCCAGGCGATCGCACTTCCCCCGTCCATGGGCTTTGCCAGACGGGGTTCTCGACCATCTCAAATACTGTAAACTCGCCTGTGGGCGTGGGGGTAGTTTGCTTGCCGATCGCCACTGGATAGCTGGCCACCATCTGCTCGCCCTGCTGCACAAACACCCGTCGCTGCCCCAATCGCAGCACCAGATGGGTAGCCGCTTGCTCCGTTGGCAAAAATAGGTCTGGATCGCTCAGCCCTGGTAGCTCGGGTGGAGCGTAATCGAGCAAGCGCACGGCTACTACAGGGGCACTGGCTGACTTGGGAGGGACGATCGCCGGAGTTGCCGCCACTGCTACAGGCAAGTACCCGAGCATCATGTTCCCTACCGCCAGCAGCATCGAAGAATTAAGTTTGCTAAAAAGCTTGAAACTATGCCCCAAAACCATTGTTTGAAATTGTCCTATCATTCCTGCACAACCACTTCTTAGCAGTCTAGCGTTCCTGTTGAGCGGCTGTAAACAGCCTTTGCCTTTGCATTGCTTTTGTTAGGCAAGACTAGGTTGTGACAAGGGGAGATGCCAATTGCAGGATCACATTTCGATAGGCTTTGTGTTTGGGTTGAGTTCGGTCAACTAGGCAAAGCAATACTCCGGCATCACACAAAATCAGGGTCTTCAGGATTTGATATAACTTAGGGCTTACGCATTGACAAGAATGCAGAAGTGCGGTGAGTTTAGATGAGACCCCTCAACCGTACCCGATTGTGAGAGAACGGTCAAAGCCATCAACTGCCCAGTGTAATTGCCATCTTTACACCTTGGTCTCTCTTGGCAGAACCCAAATATGTCAGCTGTGT
>JAYUYI010000689.1:0-7169 GCA_043752545.1 Thermoleptolyngbya sp. | reverse complement strand
GGGCTAGTTTGCCAGGGGCGCGCAACTATGGAGTGCGGCGATCGCGTGGAGATATCATTGTATTTGTCGATGATGACGTGCTGCTGCCGCCCGGTTTTCTGACGGCGCATGGGCAGCATTACGATCGCCCCGAGGTGGCAGCGGTGGCAGGGCGGGTGTTTGATCGAATGAAGCTGGAAGATGATCCTAGCCTAAGAATTGAGGACTTGCCGCCCGCCGCGATGAATCCTAGTATTGCCTGGTACCACCTGGATTTGGTGCATACCGTCAAGCCCCAGCAGGTGTTGACGGCGCGGGGTTGCAATATGTCGTTTCGGCGATCGCTATTTGAGCAGCATCAACTGTGGTTTGACGAACGCTTTCGCGGCAGTGCTGTTCGAGAAGAGTCAGACTTTTGCCTGCGCCTGCGTTCCACAGGGCAGATGATTTGGTACGACCCGGAAGCGCATCTGGTGCATTTGGGTGAAGCCACGGGTGGCTGTCACGATATGAGTACGCGATCGCTGCAATACCAGCTCACCTTTTACCACAACCATTTTCTGATGGCCTTGAAAAACCTTACCCCGACTCAGGCGCTGCGATTTTTCGCCAAATTATTTGACTGCCATGTGTTGGGGCACCCGCCTTGTTATAAAAGCGGTTCCCCACTCAAAGTTCTCACACGCGGCAGTTTTTATCTGCTTGGTTTTCTGAATGCTCTGTATAGCTGCTGTCGGGCACTGTGGGACGATGGCCAGTCTTACAGCCGTCAAGATCCGTTGGTTAAGCAAGATCTGGCAATCCTGTAGGGGGCAACGGTCGTTGACCCGGCTTTAATTTTGGGCGAACAATCTGAGGCGGGCGAACGACCGTGTCGCCCCTACTTTTTCTACCATGCGTATTCTAGTCGCCAGCCACACCTACACCGTTGACCTGAACTGCGAAAAACTGAGGGCGATCGCCACCCTAGAACCCGACATTGACGTCACAGTAGTGGTGCCGCGCTGCTGGCAACCGGGCGGGGTGCAGGCTCAAACGATCATCTCTCAGCCCTCTGGATTGGGATCATTTCGGATTGTGCCCTGCTCCAATTTCAGCCAAAACCATCAAGGGCTGCTGTGCTTTGGAGCCGATCTGATTGCCCTAGTGCGCCAGTTTCGCCCCCAGATCATTCAGGTCGAACAAGGAACCAAGTCGCTGGCCTACGCGGAGCTAATTACGCTGAATCGGGTGCTGAAGTTGGAGGCAAAAAACCTGTTCTTTACCTGGTGGAATTTGCCTTACGCGCTCAAATTTCCGATCGCCTCGCTAGAGGCGTATAACCTGCGCCACACAGATGGGGCGATCGCTGGAAATCGGGATGCGGCTACGATTCTCCAGCAGCGCGGCTACCGAGGTGCCGTTCAGGTATTGCCGCAGTTGGGTGTGGACGTGCGACGATTTTATCCGCAGCCGCAGCCGCAGTTACGGGCTGAACTGGGGATTCGACCCGACGAGTTTGTGGTGGGATATGTGGGGCGCTTTGTAGCAGAAAAAGGATTGCTGACCGTGGCCAAGGCGCTGGCAGGCTTGCGGGACTACGAGTGGCGCTGGCTGTTGGTCGGTCGGGGCGACTTGAAAGCGCGGCTGATGCAGCAGGCCACAGAGTTTGGCATAGGCGATCGCCTAATTTGGGTCGAAAGCGTGCCCCATGCAGAGGTGCCGCGCTACTTGAACGCGATGGATGCATTAGTCTTAGCGTCTCAGACCACAAATCAGGTTCAAACGCTGACGGCCAGCGGCTGGAAAGAGCAGTTTGGCCATGTGCTGATCGAAGCGATGGCCTGCCGGGTGCCGGTAATTGGCTCCGATTCTGGCGAGATTCCCCATGTGATTGGCAAAGCGGGTCTGATTTTTCCTGAAGGCAATGCCGACGCTCTGCGCGATCAAGTGCGATCGCTCCTCCACTATCCCGACCAGGCCGCGAATCTGGCGCAGCAGGGCTACGAACGGGCGATCGCCCACTATACCAACCACGTCCTTGCCCGCCAGCAGCTCGACTTTTACAAGTCTTTGTGGGCTAGCGATACACAGTAGTCTGCTTGTCGGTTGGCACAATTATGGCTGGCTGCGTTTGTCGGCTTTGGCCAGCATCACCATGGCTTTGTCGATGTCGCGAACTTTGATGCCGCGCAGGGCAGTGAGGAGCGAGCGGATGAGGGCGACTTCATCATCGGAGAGTATGACCATTGGATTATTTCAGTTGCAGGTGACTAAATTGAGTTTATCCGCATAGCCGCATATACGTAATAGGCAATGAGAAAATTTGATTTGTACTTTTGCGGCTCGATAAAGCGAGTGAATCCCAAAAAAAGACCAGAACTGAGGATATATTTGGACTCTGACCTGGATAAGCTGGTGAAAACAATCGCTACTATTCGAGAGGAGTCAATCAGTGCAGTCGTAGCGGAAGCACTAGAATTATGGCTGCAACAAAGTCAACAACGAGAAATTGTCGAAAAGCATCGATTAGATGAGTTGGATTAGGAGTGGATTAGCGATCGTGTTGGTGGCGATCGTTGCCTCTTAAGCGAGAAAAGCGATTATGCTGAACTCACGCTGAGCGACAATAATTTCATGCCTACTGTTTTGTATTTACGGGGCTAGCGGCTCCACTTCTACTCCAACGAAGGAAACGAACCCATTCATATCCATGTTCAAAAAGGGGACAGAGACTGTAAGTACTGGCTGGATGTAGACGTTTATGAAATCCGCGAAGCCTACATTTATAACATGTCAGCCCGCGATACTAGAGAAGTGCGTAAAATTATCTTGCAACACTTCGATGACATTGTAGAAGCCTGGGAAACTGCTTTTGGAGCACAACAATGAGCAAACAGTACGAGGTAGAAAGCGTCGATTTTGACGGAGATTGGATGATTTTGGCTGTTGATGGTCAGGTCTACCGCTTACCCTTGTCGCAGGTTTCCGATCGGTTAGCCAACGGAAGTGAGGTCGATCGCAAAATTTACCGCATCGCCCCTTCCGGTTATGGTATTCATTGGCTCACGCTAGACGAAGACCTGTCGATTCATGGGCTGTTGAGGCTGGCTGAGCTGCGATCGCCGGCCTCATAGATAGTGTGCCTGGTCATTGGCAACGGGTTTAGGCGAGGCGGTGCAAGCCCCTGGAGTAAGTTTCACCGATGCCGACAATGTCATTCCAGATGTGGCGTAAACAACAGGTTGAAGTTTACCGTCGAGAGCAAATACTCTTACGGCTGGTGAATACGCTGTTTCCTCCAGATCAGTTGACTAGTTCTCTATTGCCTGGGTTTCTGTACTCCGTGTCTCAACTGTTTCAATAACTCGTGTTTTCCACGGCGGCTCTAAGGTAGGTTTCCCTTCAAAAAAATACAGGTGAGTAGGCGATGCATGGCTGTGGCCTGCTCGTCGGTTGGCACAATTACGGCTGGCTTCGTTTGTCGGCTTTGGCCAAAATCACCATAGCTTTGTCGATGTCGTGAACTTTGATGCCGCGTAGGGCAGTGAGGAGGGAGCGGATTAGGGCGACTTCATCATCGGAGAGTATGACCATTGGGAAAAGCTCCAAAGCATTGTTTCATCACTATATACTTATAGCCATTTAGGCACAAGTGACTAAGTCTGTATGGGACTATGGGCGAGTATATCCACATGTTTCCTATGGCTGCCGACAAGAAAAGCCTCAGAGTCTATCTGACCTCAGATGTTGAGAAGATTCTGAGAGTTTTGAGCGCTATCAAGAACCAAAGTATTAGTGAAACTGTGCAGGTTGCATTGGAGGAACATTTTGCCAAACCTGACAACCAAGATTTAATCGATCGCCATAAAATTGACGAAATTGAGGATACCTAATGATAAAAAAATCTCTTCGGTATCTTTGCATCTGTTACAGCGAAGGGATTTCCAGAAAAGATCAGAGCCGACGATGTATCTGAATTTCGACCTAGATAAGCTGGTGAGGGCGATCGCCATTATTCGGGAGGAGTTAATCAGTGCGACTGTAGCGGAATCACTAAATTTATGGCTACAACAAACTCAAAAACGAGAGATTATCGGAAAGCTTTGATTGGGTGAGCTAGATTAAGCAGTAGAGATTAAGCTTCGTCTAGCCAAAAAACATTCACCAGGAGACAGGATTGAGTCTTGGATACACTGTAAGAGGAAGGGGAAGACCTCATATTAACTCACTATGAAATACGAGGTAGGATGGGCATAAGGAATCTCTGAAACCCCCATTAGACAAGAAAATATTCTGCTAAGGTTCATTTTTGATGAGCATTATCTATGTTTTTTATCGCGATCACATATTCTTAATATGAATACGGTAAGTACCATCCAAGCTACTTGCTTGTTTATAAAGAAGTTGGACGAACGCTCCATTCACAAGCTTCCTTCATAGCCTTAGCCTTACTTTGAGTCTTTTTACAGACAACTTGAGCATGGTTGGGGTGCTGTGGTTTTCCTAGAGGGTCAGGATAGGGATCACAATAGATTTCAAAGCCCTGCGCCCGCACGAAACTTGCTTTTAAGAAGACAGACCCTACAAAAAGCTCACTTTCAGCTATTTCTTTTTCAACATCTAAGGATGGGAAAAGGGGTGACTCTATAAGTACTGATAAACCAGGACTTGTAAAAGCGCAACTCTTGGGCTTCTGGGTATTGGAATCAACATCATCTAACCTTACTAAACGATGCAGTATTGCATCCTCCTCAATGTTTAAATGTTGCCTATGATCTTCTTCGGAAGATTTTTGTCTTTCCTGTAGGTCTTCTATGACCTCTTCACACGAGCGGGGATATCCACCCATGCTCTAGGACTCCTGATATTGTTTAACCACTTCTAACAAGTTTGTTTGGGATTTAGCATTGCCCTCCATGTCATCATGGTTCTTGACACTCAATAACCATTCTGCGTAGAAATCTGGCTGATCGTACAACCAGATTTCTAATTCTTTTTCAGGATAGTGATAGCTCCAGGTAAAAGCAACTGAACCATTGGCTGCTGAATTTACACTAGGTAGCTCATCTTTATCGCCAGTAGTTTGCCTAATACGAAGCCATAAATCGTGTGCTCTTAACAAAACTTGCTGTGATAATGGCTCAGCCCAATATCCATCCCAACCAACTTGTAGATTTTGTAGGGTGCTGACAGGAGAAGAGGAGAGGATTTTAGGAGATGTTAACCTATCAAATTCTTGCCCAATATCTATTGGTCTACTTGTAGATAAAACACTAACCTTTTGTTTAGGAAAAGCTGGCTTAATCTTAAGATTTGAGAAGATTAAGCCAGCTTTTTCAGAAACGGTTGTATTAGCAAGTTTATCCTGTCTATCTAATTTACCTGGAACTTTCACCAATAATTCTGTCTTGGTTTTCCTTTCCCCCAACCAGCTATAAAATTGAACTGATTTTGAAGTGGTCGTAGAGCCGTGGACAGAAAGAACATCATGAGCTTCTGTATATGGAAATGTTGCTCGCATATTCTTTATTTACTCCTTTATTCCCCAGAACTCATGCATCTCTCTGGGTGTCACAGCAAGAAAGCTCTGTACAGCCCATTCCCTACCAAAATCAAACCATGTGAGCATATCTTCAATATCTGATGATAGAGGCTTACCTGTCGCTGTAATTTGTAACTGAAGAACTTCTTTAGCATCTTCAGTACGAGTAACAGGTTGTAGTTGAAGAATTACTCTTCCCATCCCGTCTGGCATTGAATAAGCTGTCTGCAATGAGATGAGATCAGGCTCAACTGGCAGGAAATTACTCGGGATACCAGACCAGAAGTTAAACAGATTGGGCAATTCAGATAAGTCCTTCCACTCTCTACCTCGGACAAAGTGATCTACATACGTAATCTCACACTGTTCCACATTGGGTAAACCGATCTTATTAGAATCCAAAAAATGAATAAATTGTAACCATACATCTTTAAATTCCTGACGAATATTTTTGTAATGTGGATATTCTTCATAGTCAGCAGGTTTCTGCCAATTATAAAGAAAACGACCGTTCTGGAGCTGAATTAACTTAGTTTGAGATTTGTGAAAGAACCAACATCGAACCTCATTGAAATCTATATTATGAATTGGATTTCTTTGAGAAATCAGTGGAGGCTGTACTTCAAAGTGAGGATAATTATCTTTGATTTGCTGCCAAAAAAGCCCAAAGTGAGGTATCCCCCACTCTTCTATTGGAGCAAACTCAATACCCATTAGTTTCTCTACAATAGGGGGTGCGTCAAAGCTAACAGATGACGTTTTCGTTTCGGTCATACCGTTACCTGATTTGTCGAAACATTTATCATAAAAAAGCAAGCTTTGTCCATAAAATCATAGAAATACATAATTTATTCCTATCTTAAGACAGCATAGCCCATCCCACCATAACGGTCGCGTGAAACTTAATCAGAGAAATGTAAGAGTAAGTTTTGTTAGCTCACTCTTATAGCGGTTCCTTGTAACATGAGGTACACATTAGACAGACAGGGTAAGGGTTTCAGCTTTTTATTCGTACTGCACCAGATTAGTAACTGCTATACATTCGCTCAGCCATAAACCTCAGAAATGGTCAAAGTACTTAAGGAAGTCTGTTGTAAACCTTTAGTAAGATAACCATACGATTGCCATCTCCTCAACCTACGACCACTTGACTGGTGAGATAGCCTTCAAAGCTAACCTTTTGGGTGGTTGTAGCCATAGAAGCTAATCTTTCAGCAGGAAACGGTTTTATTGTGGTGTGATTGTAGTATATTAGTTCTTTTTAAGATGTTATGCACGCTGGGCAGACTGAGCAAGGGTTTCAGCCTGCTATTTGTACCGTACTAGATCAGTAACCGCTCTACTTTTCTTCCCTCTTGCATAAGTTCGTCTAGTTGATTGTTGGAGATATCAATCACCCTTTACCTAGAAACTTTCGTAAAAGGAGCGATTACCAATTTCCAACATCAGAATTCGGCACATTGACCTGAATGCTCGGCGCTTGGAGAAGCGATCGCCCTTCATCCAGAGCCTTGCATAAAAGAATCGATCGCTGCTAAATAAACACACTTGGATCAACCTTAAACAAGTTACTCAATGTTTTAACTTGTGCGATCGACAGTTCGCGATCGCCCTTTAAAGTTTCAGTTACAATCATCTCAGAACCCAGAACGGCTGCTAAATCAGC
>JAYUYI010000688.1:0-2865 GCA_043752545.1 Thermoleptolyngbya sp. | reverse complement strand
GCGGCCATAGGAGTGAAGTGCAGGGCAATCAGGCGTTTCTCCATCATACGAGATCGCATTGCTGAAAGTAGCCCCTCATGCTCTGGCAGGATCCTCTGGCAACATCGTCACCGCACTTTACAAACGATCACATTTTTCTGACCATGGAAAAGGCGCTTGGAATCTATAGCAGGTGTCGTAGACTTGCGTGGGGGTAATCAACTTCAAACGTCTAGCCTTAGATCGGCGTCCCTTCAATCAATTTTGAACTCATTTGAACTCAGTAGTTAGGAGCAACAATCGTGGAACGCACCTTTATCGCAATTAAGCCCGATGGCGTCCAGCGCGGGCTGGTAAGCGAAATCATCCGTCGGTTTGAAACCAAAGGCTTCACCCTCGTCGGCTTGAAGTTCCTTATTGCCAGCCGAGAACTGGCAGAACAGCACTATGGCGTCCACAAAGAACGTCCTTTCTTCGGCAGCTTGGTCGATTTCATTACCTCAGGGCCTGTGGTAGCCATGGTTTGGGAAGGAGAAGGTGTCATTGCCTCTGCTCGTAAGCTCATTGGTGCGACTAATCCCCTCACCTCAGAACCCGGCACCATTCGGGGCGACTTGGGGGTAAATATTGGCCGCAACCTAATTCACGGCTCTGATGCCCCAGAAACCGCTGAGTATGAGATTGGGCTATGGTTCAAGGCTGATGAGCTAGTCAGCTGGACGCCGACTGTGATGCCTTGGGTGCACGAGTAACCGTCTCGGATCATTAAGGGCAAGCAGGGATTAGTAGAGACGCGATTAATCGCGTCTCTACTAATCTACAGAGACCCCTTGGGTTTCTTTTTTGTCGTTACTGGGCTCTGAAATTGGCTGGGTAGGAGCTGCCTCTGATGCAGCAGATTCTAGAGGCTCCACGTTAGCAGCGGGCTTTGGTTCATTGCGCTTGGAGAACCCCCAGGTAAACAGCACCGCAATTAGGACAATCATGGCCCACTGTGGCGGCACCAGGCTGTCATTAAAAACTTTTAGCAGCAGCCGCAAGCCCACAAACGCGACGGTTACATAGCCAGCATCTTCTAGATGGGTATATTCATCAAGCCAGCGAATAAACAGCCCTGCCATCAGCCGCAGCGCCAAAACACCGATGAATCCGGCTGCGACTACCAGCCAAATTTCTGAGGAGACGGCGATCGCCGTCGTGACGCTATCGAGCGAAAAGGCTAGATCGGTGAGGGCAATCACTGGAATTGCTTGCCACAGCGACGCAAAGCGCGGGCCGTGATGGTGCTCTACTCCGGCAGTTTTCTCTGCATCTGAGGTGAAATATTGGAAGACTAACCACAGTAGGTAGACGGCACCCGCCAACTCAAACTGCCAGTATTTGACCACCCACGTTGCCGTTAAGATCAAAATGATCCGCAGCACAAACGCGACTACCAGCCCCAAGTTGAGAGCATTGCGCTGCATCTTAGCGCCATCTAGCCCTTGGGCGATCGCCGCTAGGGCGATCGCATTGTCAGCCGATAGCACCGCCTCCAGCACTATCAGTACTGGCAGCAACGCCAGTGTATCTGTTCCAAAATTGGGCGATAAATCGAGCAATTGATCCAACATTAACTGAAAAATTTATAGGAAGTCCGACGTAGCGTAAACTCTAAACCCATGCCTAAATCCATACTAAATGACCGTTGAAGCAATTTAAGCTGTAGAAGCCCGCTTAAATTGCTTCAGTCCAAATTAGCCATACACTGATAGCTGATGAGGGATGGCTCATGAATACAGCTATTAACTCGGCAACTATAGAGCATGCAATTTCCCCTCACCCTTTTCATGTATGCCGAAGAATTTAAGCCCTCTCCCGCTCTGGGAGAGGGACTTCGATCCGGCTCCCCTTCTCCTTTGATGGGAGAAGGGGCTGGGGGATGAGGGTGGTTCGGAATGGCAATGTCAAAAGTTGCCAGGTTAATAGGGTGAGCAGGGCGGGTTACACTTTTTATTAAGTTTCTTTACTCAGCTTAACGTCTATCCTCACATTTTTTCCTCCAGCCACCCAGCCACCCAGCGCCATGCCTTCACTTCAACCCCTACTCACCCAATTTCGCACCAGGTACCCAATTGGCAGCCTGATCTCGGAGTTTTTGACCGTCCACGATGGCCGTTTTGTGGTGCGGGCGTTAGTGCAGATGGGGGGAGCAACGGTGGCCACGGGTCTGGCGATCGCCCCTGACCTGGAGCAAGCAGAAGATCGAGCCAAGGTGCGGGCGTTGGAGGCGTTGGGGCTAGGAACAGTTCCAGCCTTTGACGTGGAGTTGCCTGGAGCTGTCGCCTTAGCGTCCCCTGCTGTAGAGGCGGGTCTGCCATATTCCACCAGCCCCGCCCCTGACCCGACCGCGCTGCCACCCTATCTGCCGTTACCCGCGCTCGATCCCCCTGACGCTGTGCCGCCCAGCATTCCCAGCAGCAGTAGCCTACTGCCGCTAGAAACAGCCTCCGCCCGCATTGTGGCTGACTTGTACACTCACCTAGCTGAGAGCGACGGTGGCGGCAATGGGGCAGACCTGGCAGAGGAGCCCGTGGACTTGTCTAAGATTGTGACGCCAGCCTCGCAGCTATTGGGCAAAACGCCCCGCCGTAAGGCGAATGCGGACACCAGCCCCACCCCCGAGCCTGCTGCTGAATCTGCTGCTGAATCTAGTTCTGAGTTTGAGCCTGAACCTGCCCCTGAACGCGCCCCGGAACCCGCTCCCGCATCTGCCTCAATTGACTTTTCTGATGTGCTGATGGAGACCGATGTAGAGCTGCGCCGTCTGGGCTGGGATTCTAAAAAGGGGCGAGAGCATCTAAAACGCACCTACAGCAAGCGATCGCGCCAAGAACTGAGCGAAAC
>JAYUYI010000687.1:0-2867 GCA_043752545.1 Thermoleptolyngbya sp. | reverse complement strand
AATCTCTAGATGGCAGCATCACTTCATCGAAACCAATCGCATTCGGCTCCACTGTGTGATGCAGGGCGAAGGGGAGCTAGTCATTCTGCTACACGGGTTTCCAGAGTTTTGGTATTCGTGGCGGCATCAAATCCCGGCGCTGGCAAAACATTTTAAGGTGGTTGTTCCTGATCTGCGGGGCTACAACGATTCTGACAAGCCAGACAGCGGCTATGACCTAGATACCCTCAGTGCCGATATTCGGGGGCTAATGGCCAGCCTGGGATACCTCAAGGCGCATGTTGTCGGCCATGACTGGGGTGGGGCGATCGCCTGGCACCTGGCTCAACATTTTCCCCAGCATTTGCATCGGCTAGCCATTCTGAATGCGCCCCATCCCCATCGGCTTTCTCAAGAACTGACGCGCAACCTAGATCAGCTGCGCCGCAGTTGGTACATGCTGGCTTTTCAAGTGCCTGCCCTACCAGAGTGGCTGATTCGCCAAAACCTGCCGACCTTTGTCCGCAATGTGTTCCAGGGGCAATCGGTGCGCAAAGGTGCTTTTTCTGCGCAAGATGCAGAAATTTATCAAGCCGCGCTCGAAAAGCCGGGGGTGTTGACCGCCGCCATTAACTACTACCGACAAATGTTCTCTCCTCAGGCAGTATTCAAGCAATGGGGGCGATCGCCCGATCTCGTTACCGTGCCAACCTTAGTGCTGTGGGGAGAAGAAGACATTTTTCTGAGTCATGCCCTCACCGACCACATTGAGCAGCTCGTATCTGCGCCGTTTAAGTTAATGCTCGTGCCCAACTGTGGCCATTGGATTCAGCAAGAAGTGCCCCAAACCGTCAATCGAGAACTGCTCCATTTTCTGCGGCAGTCTATCCCCTGACGCTTGCCCTTAAGGCTTACCTCGCTTGCCCTCAAGGCTTGCCTCTAAGGCTCACCCTTAAACGGTTAAAAGGTAAGTAACCCCAGATTAATTCCAGCCATATCTCTAGCAAATGCGTTCTCAACCACACACACCTGCTAGAATAGCTGGGTTGTTAAGCCCGAACCGTACACTGCTTTGAGCCAATCGGTTGATCTACCCAAAGTGGATGAGTTTTTACAAGAACTAGCGACGATTCAGCAAACTGGATCGAAGCGGATTGCCTTGTTGGGATCTCGTCATGTGCCCATCACCCATCAGTATCTGATAGAGCTTATGAGCTATGCTCTGGTTCTATCTGGCAACCGTTTGTTAACCTCAGGTGCAACGGGAACCAATTCAGCTGCGATTCGGGGTGCAATGCGAGCTGACCCAAATTTGTTGACTGTGATTTTACCCCAAAGTCTGGCGCGACAGCCCCGCGAATCGCAGGAGCAGCTAGAGCAAGTGATGCATCTGGTTGAAAATCCTGCTAATGACCATATGGCTCTAGCAGACGCTAGTTCTGTTTGTAATCAAGAAATTATTTCGCGGTGCCAGCAGCTGATCTGTTTTGCCTTTCACGATAGCGCCACGCTATTAAAGACTTGCCATGAGGCAGAAGATCAGCGGAAGCTTGTAACGCTGTTCTATTTTGATTAGTTTTTGACCTAAGCTGTTAGCACATCTGGTTTCTGGCCAGGTTGCTAGCATCGATGGGTTCCAGCTAGGTTGCCTGCAAACGTCGATTGTTGGATCACAACGATCGACGTTTTAATTTTCTAGAGTTAGGACTGCGTCGTAACGGCAGTAGTAAAAACAATGATAACGATTTTGCAACAGCTATCGGTGCCTGCTACATTGCTCTATTGTATTGCCGCCGCTGCTGTCATGGTCTATGTCCCGTTTGGGGCTGTAGCCTATGGTCGAATGCAGGTGGGCTATGACGTATCGGCTCCTCGGGCGCTGTTTGACCAGCTGCCTGCCTACGCGCAGCGGGCGACCTGGGCACATCAAAATTCGTTTGAGTCCTTCTCAATCTTTGCGATCGCCGCCCTCATGGCCTATGTGACCCAGCCCACCAGCAGCTGGGTCGTCATCGCCGCGATCGCCCATGTCATTGCTCGGTTTTTTTACTCCGTGTTCTATATTTTAGATATTCCCATTGGGCGATCGCTAATGTTTGGCGTGGGTTCTGCCACTACAGCCACGCTGATTGCCTTTAGCCTACTGGCGGTGGGCAGCGCGTAATTTCTAGTCCCTCACCCCTTCATTCTCATGGCCTCTTCCTTCTCTTTCGATGTTGTTAGTGATTTTGATCGGCAAGAACTCGTTAACGCTTTGGATCAAACAGAGCGAGAAGTGATTAGCCGCTATGACCTCAAAGACACCAAAACAACCCTTGAACTGGGTGAAGACACGATTACGATTAGTAGCGACAGTGAGTTTACATTGCAAGCAATTCACACGGTTTTGCAAACCAAAGCCGCTAAGCGAAGTCTTTCGCTAAAGATTTTTGATTACGGCAAAATTGAAGCCGCCAGCGGCAATCGCGTTCGGCAAGAAATTAAGCTGCAAAAGGGGATCAGCACAGAACTGGCCAAACAAATCTCTAAATTGATTCGAGATGAATTCAAAAAAATTCAGCCATCGATTCAAGGGGATTCCGTCCGGGTTTCGGCAAAATCGAAGGACGAGCTGCAATTGGTCATCCAGCGGTTGAAGCAAGAAGAGTTTCCAGCCGCGCTACAGTTCACCAATTATCGCTAGGGTGGCTAAACCCGTCCTATCCTTCCCGATTAAGCGCAGGCTAGCGGCAAGGCGCAAATAAGTTGACTAGAGTAAGGCGGGAAGACAGTAGTTCCGTTGACTTCTACGCCAACACCGCCCTGCACAGTATGCCCCGCAACCGTTGCTCCGGGCTGAAGCTGCCAGTTTTGCTGAATGGCAATCGTGCGAGTGGGCAGGGTGCTCG
>JAYUYI010000686.1:0-2867 GCA_043752545.1 Thermoleptolyngbya sp. | reverse complement strand
AGGCTCCGCCTCGCCTGATGCAACAGCAAAACAGACCGTTGGCCTTGTTCTAGACACCGGTGGGGAAAACGATAAATCGTTTAACGAATACACGCTGAAAGGCGCTAAAGATGGGGCAGAAAAGGTCGATCTGGACTTTTCCTATGTGACGTCTGCCGCCAGCAGCGACTACGAAAAAAATATTGAAACGCAGATTTCTGAAGGCGCAGATTTGGTGGTGACGGTTGGCTTTTTGATGGGGGATGCCACTGCCGCGATGGCGAAAAAGTATCCCGATGTCAAGTTTGTGATTATTGACTATGCGTTTGTGCCCGGTGACGACAGCGTTGATCCCTATACCACTGACCTCAAAAATGTCACGAGCTTGATGTTTGCCGAAGACCAGGCGGGCTATTTGGCTGGGGTGCTGGCAGGTTGTGTGACCACATCTGGCAAAGTGGCCACTGTGTCGGGGATGGAAATTCCGCCCGTGGTGAAGTTTGTCACCGGGTTCCAGTCGGGTGCTAAGTTTGCCAAACCCGATGTGGTGACGCTGAACCAATATATTCCAGATTTTAATGATCCGGCGACTGGCAAGTCGGTGGGGCAAAGCTTTGTCGGGCAAGGGGCGGATGTAATTTTTGCAGTCGGCGGCAATACCGGAAACGGTGGATTGCTGGCGGCAAAAGAAGCGGGCAAAATGGCGATCGGGGTGGATGTAGATCAGTACTTTACCTACCCTGAAGTGAAAGATGCACTGCTGACCAGCGCGGTGAAAAATATGGATGTGGCGACGGCGACGGCTGTAGCAGAGTTTGCGGCAGGAGCGCTAAAACCTGGCATTGAACTGGCCACCATTGAGACGGGCGGGGTGGGTTTAGCGCCATTCCATGATGCCGAAGCGACCATTCCCTCGGCCTGCAAAGATCAGGTGAAAGCCGCTGAAGCTGCACTCAAGGCCGATCCCAGCATTACAGGAGTGAAGTAGTGTGGTGCTAACCCTGGAGGCGTGCGAGATTACCAAACGCTTTGCTGGTGTAGTCGCCAATGATCAGGTTAGCTTTGGGGTGGAACCGGGCGAAATTCACGTCTTGCTGGGCGAGAATGGAGCGGGTAAAACCACCCTAATGAATATCCTGTATGGGCTAGAGCGACCAGATGAGGGCGAAATTTTGGTGGATGGAACGCCCATCCACCTGGGCAGGCCAGAGGACGCGATCGCTCACGGTATTGTCATGGTGCACCAGCACTTTATGCTGGTGCCCGTGTTTACGGTAACGGAAAACATTGTGCTGGGGCTAGAGCAGGTGCGCCAACCGTTCCGCTGGCTGAAGCTGCTGGGGGTGCTAGACGAAGCAAAGCCGAAGCGGCGGATTCAAGAGCTGGCCGATCAGCTGAGCTTGCAGGTTAATTTGGATGCGCGGGTGGGCGATTTACCCGTCGGGGTGCAGCAAAAGGTGGAAATCATCAAGGCGCTGTATCGCGGGGCGCGCACGTTGATTTTGGATGAGCCGACGGCGGTGTTGACGCCTGCTGAAGGGGTGGAGCTATTTGAGCTGCTGCGGAAACTAGCGCATCAGGGGCTGTCGGTGGTGATGATTACCCACAAGCTGAAGGAGGGATTGGCGATCGCCGACCGCATTTCCGTCATGCGACAGGGCAAAATGGTGGGCACGGTCAACCCGGTCGATGTCACCGCAGCCATGCTGGCAGAAATGATGGTGGGGCGAAAGGTGATTTTGCAGGTCGAGAAGCCGCCATTGCAGGCCGGGGAACCGATTTTGCAGGTGCAAAACTTGTATGTGCTCGACGACCGCAATCAGACGGCAGTAGACGGCATTAACCTCACCCTCCACGCGGGCGAAATTCTTGGGATTGCCGGAGTCCAGGGCAACGGCCAAACCGAGCTGGCAGAAGCATTAGCGGGGCTGCGCCCGATCGAAAATGGCCGGATTGAAATTTTGGGTCATAGTGCAGCCGGAGCCACGCCGCGTCAACTCATGGAATGGGGGCTAGCCCACGTCCCGGAAGATCGCGCCAAAAACGGCATTGTCAAATCCTATTCCACTGCCGACAACATCGCGCTGTGTACCTATTACAAGCCCCCGTTTGCCAAAGGTGGCCAAATTCGCGCTGGGGCGATCGCCCGTCAAGCCACCCGGCTGATTCAAGAGTTCGACATTCGCCCCACCCATCCCAACTACCCGGCGGGTTCCCTGTCGGGCGGCAATCAGCAGAAGATAATCATGGCGCGGGAACTATCGCGCGGTGCCCGATTGCTGATTGCCTGCCAGCCCACACGCGGGGTAGACATTGGCGCAATCGAACTGATTCACAAACGGATGGTGGACGCGCGCAGCCAGGGGATGGGCATGCTGTTGATTTCGTCTGAACTAGACGAAATTCTGGCGCTCTCAGATCGAGTCGCGGTGATGTTTAAAGGCAACGTGGTGGAAACGTTGGCGATCGCCGATGCTAGCCGCGATCGCTTGGGCTGCCTCATGGTCGGCGTCACCCAACCCACCCCGGCGTAAAGGGTTGTGGGTTGGATTGCGGTAGGGGTCAACAACCGAGGGCGAATGACCAGGGGCGAATGACCGTGTCGCCCCTACCTGTTATCGGCCTAACAAATACCGAATCTGAATATTGATTCGGGTATTGGGACCTGCCACGACTACCGATGAATCTCTAAAACTGGGTGGGCCAGCAATAATTCTAGGGTTTCTAGAAAAGCCAATCCCTTCGGTAGGAATGCCCAGCGCATTGCGGTTTAGTGCCTGATCGCTATTTTCATCATGCAAAACCGAAACCGCATAATTGCCCGCATTCAAGCCAGCAAAAGTTACCACCACCGCTCCAGCCGTCACAGCCGCACAGCGGTCTTGTAC
>JAYUYI010000685.1:0-2870 GCA_043752545.1 Thermoleptolyngbya sp. | reverse complement strand
TGCAGCCCAAATCTATTCGTTGGGGTGGGCGCTGGACCGGTACCCCGTTTGCCCTGCCCTATGGTTGCTTGATCCCGGCGACGGTTGAGGGACTGTTGGTCTGCGAAAAAAATATCTCTGTCTCCCATATTGCCAATGGAGCGACGCGGCTGCAGCCAGCGGTGCTGGGGCTGGGGCAGGCGGCAGGGATGGCGGCGGCGCTCTGCATCGAGCAAAACTGCGATCCGCGTCAGCTCCCCGTACGGTTATTACAAGCGGCGCTGTTAGAGGACGCGATCGCCCCAGCTGCGGTGATTCCACTGTTCAATTTGCCGCCTGAGCATCCCAACTGGCAGCACTGGCAACGCTACTACCTAGAGCATCCAGACGCCTATCCAACTGACGGCAATGTGCCTGCCCTAACGGGTTCAACCAATCCGCACAAGTCCGCTACGTCAGGGGTGTGCAATGGAGAAAATCCAGCCCCATTACAGTCCTTTACAGGCACCTTTTGCCGCCAAGGTGAGCAGCTCTATGAATTTATGCTGGAGTCAGAGCAGGCGATCGCCCCCGCCAGTTTTCGGCTTCCCCAATCGCCTCAATCGGCTCATTTTCTGGAGCTACCTTTAGCTCAAGCCATCAGCTTAGTGACGCTGCGGGCTGAGGTCGATCATCAGCTTCAGCATCTGCCCTCCCCGCAGCGGCTGGCTGTGAGCGGGCGACTGAACCGTTCTGGACATTGGCTTTTGGTAGAGGCTATCGCCCTCATTAATCAATAATGTTACGCGATGTGCAACTTTGTCGAACCCCCTCACCCTTTTCATGGATGCCGAAGGCTTTAAGCCCTCTCCCGCTCTGGGAGAGGGACTTTGAGTCACTCTTGCTCCCCTTCTCCCCACCTGGGAGCAGGGGTTAGGGGATGAGGGCGGATTGAAAGTTGCACATCGCGTTAATGTTAAAACATTCCTATGATCCCGATAGCAGAACCTGAACTTGGGGTATGCGATTACCCCCTATAATGATTGCAGCAATAATTTATAGTTTTCATTGCTTTCATTCACCGTTTTGACGCAGCTTAGGGAGACGTGAGTCCTGCTAACTGTATTCATTTCTAGGACGGGTGACTATAAAGCAATCTTGGCCGTAATCAGGCGCTTTCAACGTGCCTCAGGGCGGCAAGTTCAGTTCTAAGAGGTGGCAGCTCGTGGAAAGTGCTGGAACAGCAAGAGTTAATGGGCGCAGGACTAGAAGCGCTTCAAAGGAGACAACCGTGGCAGAGACAAAGACAGAGACTAATAATACCGTGAAAGAAGAAAAGCCCGAAACCGAACCTGCTAAAACGACTGCTGCCAAAGCTACGGGAGCCAAACCGGAGCCAACGGCGCTATCGCTATCGTCTAGCGCCGGTTCAGCTCAACGGGGAGCCATTGAGATTGCTGCCTTTGCTGGCGATCGCCCCTTGGGAGCGTCCCAAATGGAAGTCTTCGGCACCTTCACCTCATCAGGCGATCGCCCGATTGAAGCAAGTCACTTTGAAGTGTATGGCACGATTCTCAACAATCGGCCAATCATGGCTAGTCATATCGAAGTGTTGAACCTAGTTCTTCCAGGCGGTAGCCCAATCTTTGCGAGCGACTTGATCGTGCGCGATGATCTGACGCTGCCCGGTGGTCGCCCCATTGTGGCTAGCGATCCCCGCCTCATGGATGCTGATTTGCTAATGGGGGGTCGCCCGATCGCTGCCAATGACCTCACTGACGATAACAGTGCCGCGCTGATGGGCTACATCGACTAACGCTTTCAAGATTTCAAAATTACGCGATGTGCAACTTGATCTAAAGTCTTGTGGGATGGGCGTCTCGCCCGTCGAGCCTAGGCGGGCAAGATGCCCACCCCACGGGAAATCAAGGGTTTCAACGGTAAAGTTGCACATCGCGTCTCTACGAAATAGATTGGGCAAATTTAGATAGCCGCTCGATTCCCCGCTTAATCGTGTCCATATCGGTCGCGTAGGACAGGCGGATGCAGTCATCATCCCCAAAGGCTACCCCTGGAATCAGCGCCACTTGCTGAGATTCTAACAGGGCATCGCAAAACTCCAACGACTTCATTCCAGTTTTGGCAATACTGGGGAACATGTAAAAAGCTCCGTCTGGCCTGGGACAGTGGATGCCAGGGATCGAATTTAGCCCCTCTAGCATGACCGTACGGCGTTCGGCAAAGGCCACCAGCATGTCTTGAATGCAGTCTTGAGACCCTTCATAGGCGGCGATCGCCCCATACTGAGCGAAGGTACAGACGTTAGACGTACTGTGACCTTGGAGTTTGGTAGCGGCCTGGACAATGGGCTGAGGAGCCGCCAAAAAGCCAACCCGCCAACCGGTCATGGCATAGGTTTTGGCAAAGCCACTGCTGACAATGGTGCGTTCAAAGGCTTCAGGACTAGCGGCTCCCATACTCAGATGTTGAGCGCCATCGTAAAGAATTTTTTCGTAGATCTCATCGGCCAAAATCCAGATGCCGGTTTCAACCGCAACAGCGGCGATCGCCCGCACTTCATCGGGGCTGTAGACCATTCCCGTTGGGTTAGACGGGGAGTTGAAGATCAGTAGTTTGGCGTGGGGCGTAATGGCCTGCCGCAGCTGCTCAGGAGAGATTTTGAAGCCATTCTCAATGGTGGTTGGCAGGATGACGGGAGTCCCCTCGGCCAGTTTCACCATTTGGGGATAGCTGAGCCAATACGGAGCTGGAATCAGCACCTCATCTCCGGCTTCAATCACCGTCATCATCAGGTTAAACAACGACTGCTTGCCGCCATTGGTCACCAGAATATTTTCAGCGCCGTAGCACAGCCCGTTGTCGCGTTGCAGCTTTTGGGCGATCGATTCTCG
>JAYUYI010000684.1:0-2871 GCA_043752545.1 Thermoleptolyngbya sp. | reverse complement strand
TTTTGGCTTTGGATCACCTGATTACCAAGCAAGGCAATAGTCAAACCACCCCCGCCAAGGCATGCCCACTTCAGAAACTGTTGTCGAGTAATGGTGGGTGCTTGCTCTGGTTGTGGCAGTGTTAGGCGTACCCGAGGTCTTGAGGGTTCGGGTTGGGGAAATACGATTGGCCGAATATTTTCAGCCTGGGCTTTTGCCTGCTCCTGTTGCAGTCGTTCTGCCTCTTGCCGCTGTCGTTCTACTCGCTGCCGTTCGGCTTCAATGGCTTTCGCCTGCTCCTGTTGCAGTCGTTTAGTTTCCTGCTCCTGTTGCAGTTGTTCTGCCTCTTGCCGCTGCCGTTCTACTCGCTGCCGCTCGGCTGCTTTTGCCTGCTCCTGTAGCAGTCGTTTGGCCTCCTGAGCCTGTTGTGCTGCTGCTTGTTGTTGCTCATACTCAGCTTGCTTAGGAGCAAGGATAGGTGCTTCGATCGCAGCAATGTCTTCATCGCGCAGGCTAAGCACTTGTTGTAAGCGTTGCAATCCAACACGATCGCGATTGTTCAAAGGATAGCGTTGGGCGATCGCACCCACAAAGACCGTGCGATAGCGATCGACTTTTGCCCGACGCTGGCGGTAAGGTTCTAGTTCTTCAGTTTCAATTGCGATGATTTCATCTGAGGATAAGCTTAAGTTCCGTTGCCACTCCTCCAGGTAGGCGCGGCTAATGTAGGAAAAATCACCTTCATCTTCTTGCGCCAACAGCTTGACCTGTTTGCGATATTTCAGCTTCGGGTCATCTTTAGGCGATTTCGCCAAGACAATTTTGTAGCCGTCTTTCACCGGATAAAACTCTGGCGTCATGGCCGGAGCGGCTTCCATCACCTTGCTGCTGGCATAGGTGTGCAGTTCTTCCACGGCAATCAAGCCGTCATCATCCAGGTCAGCTCCTCCTGTGCGAATCCCTTCTACCAAATAGTGGGTATATACCGAGAGGTCAAAGCCGTCTTGAGCCAGTGCATATTGGGTGGAGGTGGATGCTGTGAGGATAGCTCTGCCTTTGCCGCCCAAAAATTGCTCTAGGTTGACGCTGCCGCTGTCTTTGGCCTTGACGCCTTTGGCAAACGCCCCACTAAAGCAGCTATCGAGCATAATTACCTGCCGCTGCGATCGGCTTTGCTCCATCCAGCGCTGCACCGACTGCGCATCAACTGCTGTGGGCGGCACCAACCGCCCCTGGTCTTTGCGAGTCGAACGGGTGGCAAAGTAAAATTCGCCGCTGTCGTCCACAACTCCATGACCGGAGAAGTAGAGCAGCACCAGATCATCTCTTTGTCGATTGGCAAACAACGTATAAATGGCATCTGCCATCGTCTGGCGATCGGGGTTTTGCAGCACCGTAATATCAGCCGCCGCAAAACCACCCATCTCTGGGTTGGCCAACACCTGCCGCATGGCATCCACATCCCTCACTGCCGAGGGCAACGGCGTTAGCCCCGGCTCATACTCGCTGACCCCAATCAGCAATGCTACTTTTGTCATGCTGACTCATCTCTATGCATTTATAAAACTAACGCGGTGTGCAACTTTCAAGGAGAAGGGGAGCTAGAGTGGCTCAAAGTCCCTCTCCCGCTCTGGGAGAGGGGTTGGGGTGAGGGAGTTCGGGAAAGTTGCACATTTATAAAACTATGCATTAATAAAAGCAGTAGCGGCTCTAATCGCTTCTGCCAGTTCTTCTCGGCTGTGAGCTTTTACAGTTAGCTTGCGGCCATTGTCTTCCACTTCTAGCTCAATCGGTTTGCCGCCTAGGCGATCGCCCAGAAACCCCATCAGTTTTTGGGCATTGCCTGCATTCACCTCTGCCGTCAACAACCCAATCAGAATCCCCCCGATCGCTTTGTTACCCTTTGGCGGGTTGGGGTCAAGGACGCGATCGACGGTTTCGACCTCGTCCAGCTGCCGCAATTCACTCAACAGCCGCTGAGCCTGCTCATCACGCTCATCTGCATCTAAATCGGGATCATTGAAGGCGATCGTGAGTTTGATATTGGAGTTGGGGGTCATGGTTGTGGGTGCGATCGCGCTTGTAATTCTTATGTCCTCAATTTTGGCATAGGCATCCGCCCAGAGCTGATCGGCTTGATGACCAGAATCAGCTTTTGCATAAATATTTACAAAAGGCTTAATGCACTTTAGCTCGGGTCAAGCACTTTGCGACGGTTGAACAGGTCGAGTTTGCTTCCATCATTCGTCGTCCACTGCCTTAGAGTTGGCGGGCTGTGTTGCTGTTGCAGCTTGGGGCATCGATTCTATTAACGCCCTTAGCACCTTGTTAACCGACTCTGGTGTTGTAAAAACCTGAGCGACATCTTCATCTAAAACCACAACTTTCAAAATTTGCTTTTCATCACGAGCTGCAAAGCGGTTGGGTTTAACTTTCTTGTAATCAAAGGCGTACTCTGCCAAAAGCTCATCATCTGAAGTAGGCAACTCTTCAAAAGGCGTTTCGCTCATAATCTTCACCCTCTCTTCGAGTGGCTAAACGGGCACTGACAATGCGAATAGCATTAGAACGTTCGGTGAAAGCAATCAACAGTAAACGATTATTTTTGGAGTGGCCAATAATAATCTCTCGCTTCTCACCTACTGAATGAGCTTCATCATCAAAAATGACAGCCAGTATATTATCGAAGACGGTCTTAGCTTCTTCAAAGCTGATACCGTGCTTTTTGAAGTTGGCTGTTGCTTTTGACTGATCCCACTCATACTTCATGTTCAAATCGTAGCTGATTGCTCGTCAATACGGTATCCCAAAGTTTCATCCCCACCCACGGGTCAATGCGCCTTCTTTTTCGATTTCACTTTGGGGCAATCGCAAGCGATACAGCGCCCGCAC
>JAYUYI010000683.1:0-2871 GCA_043752545.1 Thermoleptolyngbya sp. | reverse complement strand
AGGCGGCATAGATGCTGCTCGACACGTGCCCATCGGGATATTCCAACTCGGCCTCGGCCAGTGCCGTTCGGGAGCTAGGACTCCAATGCACCGACTTGAGTCCTCGATAGATATAGCCCTTCAGCACCATTTGGCCAAACACGCCGATTTGCGCGGCTTCATAGTCGGGCGTCAGCGTCAGGTACGGGTGCTGCCAGTCGCCCCAGACGCCGTAGCGCATGAAGCTACTGGACTGCTGCTGCTGTTGCTCAATTGCCCAGGCTTTGGCGCGCTGCCGTAGTTCAATTGGGGTTAGGTTGCGCCGCTCCTCTGGCTTCATGGCTTGCAGAACTTTTAGCTCAATTGGCAAGCCGTGGCAGTCCCAACCGGGCACATAGCGCACCTTGCGCCCCTGCAACAGTTGGTACTTATTGATCGTATCTTTGAGAATCTTGTTCATGGCGTGGCCAATGTGCAGCGGGCCGTTGGCGTAGGGAGGCCCATCGTGTAGCACAAACAGGTCGCCAGGATTGGTTTGCGACAGGGTTTCGTAAATTTGGCGATCGGCCCACAGCTGCTGAATTTCTGGCTCGCGCTTGGGGGCATTCGCCCGCATATCGAAGCTGGTTTTGGGGAGATTGACGGTGTCTTTGTAGCTTCCGGGTTCTGTCGCAGTCACAGCTCTTGCTCTAAAAGGTACGGGAGTTATTTAAGGATTGTATCGAATCGTGCTCAGTTAATGGGATTTTGAGTGCGAGTGAGAGTATTCCTCAGTTTCACCTGATTTGTACGGATTTGCAGCAATTGCGCCGATTAGTAAGATAGGCAAGCTGGACGAGAGCCGAACTATGTTGTCAAAAATCAAGAATTTTGTTGGGCTATCTCAACCGCGCCAGACACCGTTAGAGTCGCCGCTCAACCAGTCACAGCAGGCTGGGCAGGATCAGGCGTTCGGCTTTGCCGTCTCGCAGAGAATCGCCCTCACCCGCTCAACTCGGTCTGCCTCTGCCAGTCGGGCGACGGTTCAGAGCAGCAGCCTCAAACCGAATCAAACCTTAAAAGGCTCCCTGACCGCCACCGATCGCCGCAATCCTCAGCGCAGCGGGCGGTATTCTGACGATTTTGCCTTGAAAGGGTTGAAAAAAGGGCAGCGGGTTGAAATTAACTTGGGTTCGCGCAAGTTTGATGCGTACCTAGAATTGCTCAATACTCGCACAGGGCGATCGCTGCTCTACGGCGATCAAACGACCAGGCAAAGCAATAATGCCCGACTGGTGTTTACTGTTAAAGCCGGAACCAAATATACCGTGCGGGTTAGCAGCTACGAGCCGGGCGAGAAGGGCAGCTATACGCTGCGTAGCACGGCAGCTAAACCCGCTAATAGTTCCCGCAGCTTTTACTATGGCAGTGGTCTGGTGAATGCAGCGGCGGCAGTGTCGAGCGCGATTCTCTGGGAGATGGCAAGGCCGAACGCCCAACCTAGCTTTATTGACGTCGCCAATCTGGGCGGCGATCGCTGGAACCTGGATTTGGTCAACGCTCCTGAAGCTTGGGCACGGGGCTACACGGGGCAGGGGATCACCGTAGCGGTGATTGACAGCGGTGTAGATTACACTCACCTCGACCTGGCCACAAATATCTGGGTGAATGCCGATGAGATTGCCGGTAATGGCGTTGACGACGACGGCAATGGGTTTGTAGATGATTCTCGAGGCTGGGATTTTGCTGACAATGACAATCAGCCGCTGGGTTCGGGGGCAACGACTAACCTCTCCGATGAACACGGCAGCCATGTAGCGGGGACGATCGCCGCTGCCAACAATGGCGTGGGCACGACTGGCGTGGCCTACAATGCCAAAATTTTACCGATCCGCGCCTTCTCACCGTTAACTGAGACAGACGATCCCCAGTTTGATGCCAATGTTGCCAATAGCATTTACTATGCCGTCAACAATGGGGCACGGGTCATCAACATGAGCTTGGGTAACTATTTGGGCGACCCGCTGATGAGCAAAACAAAGGCCGCGTTGCAGGCTGCCAAGCAGGCTGGGGTGGTGGTGGTGGTGGCTGCAGGCAATGAACGGCAAGATTATGGCGCTGTGCTGCCCGATGAACCTGCGCTCTATGCTAATGAGGGCTTGGCGATCGCGGTTGGTGCGGTAGATATCAACCGCAGTCTGTTGGTTGACTCAAACCCGGCTGGCACTGGGTTTTCTAATTTTGTTGTGGCACCGGGGGTTGATGTTTATTCCACTGTTTTAGCTGGGGATTATGGCTATTTGTCGGGCACGTCGATGGCAGCACCTCATGTGGCAGGAGTGGTGGCGCTGATGCTGAGTGCGAATCCTAGTCTTATGCCTGATCAGGTGGCTGCTATTTTGACTGGTACTGCTAGTTCTGGTGGGATTCTGGTGGTGTAATCTCCCGAGCCTTTCGAGCTAACAGCCTTCGGGGTTGCCTTCAAGCTTTTCGAGCCAACAGCCTTGGGGGTTGCCCCCAAACCCCCAGCAGGGGACGAAGCCCGTCCCCCACACCCCCTCCGCAAGGGCGTATCGGTGGGTGGTAAAGGGTATGGGGAACGGTATGCTACGCCTTGTGTGTGGGGTATGGGTGGCAGGGGCGTTGGCTTGCCTGCGCGGATCGCGGATCGCTTTTGAGGTTCTTCTGCCTCTTTTAAGCTATTCGTAACTGGGTGGGTCTGGGGCTGGGTCTGGTAGTGGCTCGGATGTGGTTTCGCTGGCTTCTAGTTTGACGATTTGAATGATGAGTCCGTGCCCTGCTGGCTGGGTGGCTGGCTGGGTTGATGTGTCATCAGCTGGATCGGCTGGATCGGTTGGATCAGTCAGCTCGAATTCGCTTTTGAGGCTCTCGTCCATCACACTTGGAGACTCG
>JAYUYI010000682.1:0-7183 GCA_043752545.1 Thermoleptolyngbya sp. | reverse complement strand
TACGGCAAAGCAATACAGATTTAACAGGAATTATCAAAACAATGGCAGAACAGCAACCGAAAAACGTTACTCAAAATTTTCATGCTCCAGTCACAGGTGTTGCTGGTAATGTTGCAGGAAACCAGAACATTTACGCCTCACCAGAAAAACAATCCCTTGCAGAAGCAATGGTTGAGATTCAAACGCTGCTCAAACAATTAGAGCAAATCAACCCCACTGCAACCGAAACTGAACAAACGGCATTTGTCACGGCTGCAATTCCGGTTACCCGCCGTCAACGGGCGGTTGGCGCACTGCAAGCGGGTGGTAAAACTGCGATCGCAGAATTCCTTGAGAATCCCTATATCAATGTGGCGATCGCCATTGTTGAGGGCTGGAGAGACGCAGGTGCCTAGCTAAGGAATAACATCCTACCGAGATTTTAGACCTCGGAGATCTTCAAAACCTCCGAGGTCTTGGGGAGCATAGGCGATCGCCCAAATGGCAGATTTGCTCTGAATATTGATCAAATTCCCACTCAATGCCAACAGCGATACAGCAATACTAAAGATCGCCTGTATTGAAGTGCAGACGTACTGCTACATTGGAGAGAGGGAAAAGATTGCGCGATCTATGATTCCGCTGCTATTAAAGCTAAAAAATTTTTTGAGCTATCGGGAGGCGTCGTTAGACTTCCGAGGGCTGCATGTGGCTTGCGTCTGTGGCGCGAACGGGGCAGGCAAATCGTCGCTGTTGGAGGCGATCGCCTGGTCGGTGTGGGGTGAAAGCCGCGCGGTGGCCGAGGATGATGTGATCCACCAGGGCGAAATGGAAACGCGGGTAGATTTTACCTTTTCCTATCGGCAGCAAGTCTACCGGGTGATTCGTACGCGAATGCGGGGGCAAAGCAGTTCGCTGGAGTTCCAGGTGGAGACGCCGCAAGGGTTCCGCCCGTTGACAGAACGAGGAATGCGGGCGACGCAGCAGCTCATTTTGCAGCATCTGCGGTTGGACTACGAAACGTTTGTTAATTCTGCCTATTTGCGGCAGGGGCGCGCCGACGAGTTCATGCTGAAGCGTCCGGCGGAGCGCAAGCAAATTCTGGCAGATTTGCTCAAGCTCGACCAGTACGACACGCTGGCCGAGCAGGCAAAGGAGCGATCGCGTCAGTTCAAAGCCGAACTCGACCTGTTAGACCGCAACCTAGAACGTACCAATCTTCAGATTCAGCAGGGTGAAGGATTGGCCGCAGAGCAAGAGGCGTTGGCGTTGGCACTGGCAACCATGCAGCAGCAGCATGAGGCAGACAGTGAGGCTCTGAAACAGCTGCAAAATAGTCGGCAACAGCGCCAAGCCTGGACGCAACAGCTCAGCCTATATCAGTCACAAGACGCTCACTTGCGGCAAGACTGCCAGCGGTTGCAGCAAGAATTACACGCGACGCAGCAGCAGCAGTGGGCGTTGGAAGAGGTGCTGAAGAAGGCAGGGGCGATCGCCGCTGGGTATGCTCAGTTTCATAGTTTGCAAACGGAAGACGACATCCAATCGGCCAAATTCCACGCCCATCAATCGGCTCAGGCCAAACGGCAGCAATTGCAGCAGCATTTGACTGAACAGGTCAGCAGCCTCAAAGATCGGCGGGCAAAGCTTCAGGCGCAGCTAGAGGCATTGCAGCAACAGGAGCGTGACCTGCAACCCAGTTTAAGGAAAGCGGTTGATATTGACGCTGGAGTCGAGCAGTTGCGGCAGGCTCGGACGGCTCTGGTTCAGTTTGAGCAACTTCAGGGGCAGGCGGCACCGCTGCTGCAACGTCGTCATCAGCTGCAAACCCAGCTTGATCGCGCCCAGGCTTGTCTTACCGCCCGCCTGGATCAACTGCGCACCAGTCAGCGCCAAATCCAAACCCAAACCGATCGCCAGCCGCATCTCCAGCGGGCGTTGTTAGAGGTTGCTGCCCAAATTGAGCAGTTAGAGCAGCGCCGTTTATATCAAAATCAATTGCGCGATAAAGGGATGGAACGCCGCACTTTTATGGAACGGCTCCAGGAACGGCAGCGCGAATTTGAAACGCAGCTAGCGGAGTTGGATCACAAAATTTTGCTGCTGCGGCGGGAGGCCGGGGTGCGAGATCTGACGGCTGAAACGGGAGAGTCGCTGCTAGAACTATTGCAGGCGCAAGAGGCGGCTAGTCGGTCGGCGATCGCCCCTGATTCATCGAATGACCTGACGAACGGCCTGATTCCTGGCCTGCCGATTGACCTCATCTCTAGCGAAACGGGCACCAGCAAACGCAAAACTAAAACCAAAACCCAACAGGTCACGGGTTCTTCCACGCCTGCCGCACCCGCGTTCCCGCCTTGTCCGTTGTGCGATCGCCCCTTAGATGAACATCATTGGCATCTGGTCTTAGAACAT
Source organism: Thermoleptolyngbya sp. (assembly GCA_043752545.1). GTDB lineage: Bacteria > Cyanobacteriota > Cyanobacteriia > Elainellales > Elainellaceae > CASBQJ01. Next base: position 4,789 of record JAYUYI010000682.1, on the reverse strand, counting down.
CATCAGGCCGAGCGGCAAGAAATTTTGAATCAGCTCTGGGTGATTCGCGAGCAGCTGGCGGTGTCGGATCGAGAAATTCAGGTGTTGCGGCGCGAGTATCGCGCAGTCGAGAAGGAGCTGGCGCAGCAGGGTGAGGCGTTGGAGCAGCGCGGGAAGCTGTTGGAACAGTTGCAGAGAGTAGGCAGCGAGCAGACACGGCTGCAACTGGTGCAGCAAGAGTTCGCTGAGTTGGAGCGATCGCTACAGGCCAACGACTTTGCCCCCGAGCTGCATGACGAGCTGCGGCTGTTAGACGAAACCCTGGGGCACCTAAATTACGACGATCGCAATCATGCCTTGGCGCGGGGCGAGGTCGATCGGTGGCGCTGGGCCGAAATTAAACAGGCGGAGCTGAAGCAAGCCCAAAAGCGCAGTGCCCAAATTCTGAAGCAGCAGCCCGAATTACATGTCCAGATTGCTGAGCTAGATCAGCAGCTTGCCGACTTGGCCGCTTCGCCGCTGCAACGCCAAATTGATGAGCTAGACCAACACTTGGGGGCGATCGCCTACGACGTGAAGCAGCATACAGCGCTGCGCAATGCCCTGCGGCAAGCGCAATCGTGGCAACTGCGCCATCAAGAACTGCTCCAGGCGCAGCAGCACTATCCTCAAATCCAACAGCGGGTGAAGCAACTCGCAGAGCTGTTAGCAGAACGGACTCAGGCTCTGCAAACGTTGAGCGGGCAAATTGCAGAACTGGTGCGTCATCTGCAACAGACGCCTGACTCCACAGACGCCCTAGATCAGCAAGCAACCCAAATGCAGCAGCGCCGCACTCAGATGGATGACCAGCTGGCACATCTGGGTCGGTTGCAGCAGCAGCAGCAGCACCTGGCCGATCTGGGCACTCAGCATACCAGCCTCAGCACGCAGCTCCAGCTCACCCAGCGGCAATTGCGTGTCCATCAAGAGCTGGGTCAGGCGTTTGGCAAAAATGGCATTCAAGCGTTGATGATTGAAAACCTGCTGCCGCAGCTAGAAGCAGAAACCAATCAGATCTTGGGGCAAATTACCAACCATCAACTGCATGTGCAGTTTGTGACACAGCGCAGCCGCCGTCGGGGCAGTGCGGCCAATCCCAAAATGATCGATACGCTGGATATTTTGATTGCCGATGCCCAGGGCACGCGCCCTTACGAAACCTATTCTGGCGGTGAAGCGTTTCGGATTAACTTTGCCATTCGGCTGGCGCTGGCGCGGCTGCTGGCTCAGCGATCGGGGACTGCGCTGCAATTGCTGATTGTAGATGAAGGCTTTGGCACCCAAGATGATGTCGGCTGCGATCGCCTGATCTCGGCCATTCAAGCGATCGCCTCCGACTTTGCCTGCATCCTCACCGTCACCCACATGCCCCGGTTCAAAGAAGCTTTTCAAACCCACGTCGAAGTGTTCAAAACCGACCAAGGGTCACAGTTGCGCCTGTCGTTTTAGCAAACCATCTCTAGCAAACCATGCTGCGGCGTGCTGCCAGTACGGGAATCCAATCTGATGCAGCATTAACGATTCAGATTATCCTTAAGATTAGTCCCATAAGCACTACATTCCTGTAACTACTGGTACGAAAAAACTCGGTTCATTCAATCCCAGAACAGGCCCCAGCACAGGCGAGGAGATGGCATGAGTCAAAAAAACTTTAGCAGTACACAGTTTAACCTATCGGGCATTGGCGTTTGGGTGGTGCTGTTGGCGATCGCCTGGTTGCTTGGCATGATTGGGCTGGGCTGGCTGGTCAAGTCGGTGTTGGTGCTAATTGGGCTGCTGGTGGTCACCCCAGTGATTGCCTTTTTTGCCCTTCGCTGGTGGCTGAAGCGCAACGTGGTAGAGGCTCAGTGCCCTGTTTGTGGCGTTAGCTCTGCTGGCATCAACGGCACTCAGCTGCGTTGCCCTAGCTGTAGCGAACCCCTGCGGGTAGACCAGGGTCACTTCTACCGCATTACCCCTCCTGGCACCGTAGATGTGGAAGCAGTTGAGGTGATTGCGAAGCAGATTGAGGATTGATCCTCGGAACTGGAGCAGAGATAGCAGCCATCAAAGTATCTAGAAGACGGTATCTAGGAGACGGTATCTAGGAGACGGTATCTAGGAGAGTGGGTCACTTTGAGGTCTACCGTCTGATCTATCGATAGTTCTGAACTTGAATTGTAGTACTAATGGTTTGGGACAAAGCATACTGATTTTTACCCTGCTGCTTAGCCTGATACATCGCTAAATCCGCTTTTTTCAACAGGTCATCGATATCAGTACTATCTAGCGGGCAAATACTAATACCAATGCTGGTCGTCATAGGAATGACAGTTCCTTCTAACGCAAAGCTATGAGACAAGGTGGCTAATATTTTTTCGGCAACCTTAAGCACATCGGGCAGTTGAGGCATACTGGGCAGCAAGATGACAAACTCGTCACCCCCAAATCGAGACACCGTATCACTATTGCGCAAGCAACGCACCAGCCGCTGTGATACGGCCTTCAGCAGCAAGTTACCCATGGCGTGGCCGTAGGTGTCATTAATTTGCTTGAATCCATCCAAATCTAAGAACAGCACTGCCACGAGCTGATGGTGTTCCACAGCCCAGTGGAGCAATTGGCGTAGCCGATCTTCGAGCAATTCCCGGTTGGGTAAACCGGTCAGGCTATCGTGATAGGCCAGGTGGCGCAGACGGTGCTCAGCCTGCTTCAGTTCGACGTTCGACTGCGTCAGTTCGGCGGTGGTGCGGCGTAGGTCTGCTTCCACTTGTTTGCGCTGTGTGATATCGCGAATGACGCCGACTAAAAAGACGTTGCCTGCCCGATCTCGATGCAGCGATCGCTTTGTCGCAATCAGGTACAGATCCCCATTGGCATTTGTAAATTCTTCTTCACTTTCATACCCCAGCCCCCTAGCAAAGGTGCGATCGTCTTGCTGGCGAAAGCAGCTAGCCTGTTTGGGTGAGAACACATGGTCGTCGGTTTTTTCTAATAAGTATTCTCGGGGATGCCCCACAAATCGACAAAACGCATCATTTAGCACCACCCAGCGCCGCCGCTGATCTTTGACAAAGATCGGATCTGGGATGGTGTTAATCACCGAGTTGAGAAACTCTTTTGATTTTTTTAACTCTTCTTCCAAGTAAGCAATGTAGCTTGTGATCACCGCCGCCGACCCAGTTAGCGATATCATAGGCGGCACCAGCGGAATCCACCAGCTGCCTACGAACGCCAAATAACAGCTCAGCGTTAGCACTGCACCCGTACCCAACAGGCAAACGGCGAGCTGAATTGGGTAGCGAAACCGCCAGCTAACGATCGCCCCGGTAAACGACCACCCAAAAATCCAGCCCCATTCCAATAGCAGGGGTGGCACTCGTAGCGGCGATCGCCCATCTAAAACCGCACTTAATAGCTGGCTAATAAAATTAGCGTGCAGTTCTACGCCTGCTATAGGACGGAGGCTACCATCGGCACGCTGACTATAAGATGTGTAAAAGAAATCCTTGAGGCTTTCGGCGGTAGACCCAATCAGGACAATGCGATCGCGGAATTGCTCTGGCGCTACTTGCCCCGTTAATACTGCCTTCAACGACACCGTAGGGAATTGAGCCGCACGGGGATTGGCTAAAATCTGATAGCCGCCCACGTCAATATTGGCATAGCCACCCTTATGCTTTTGTAACGGTGGAAACACCGTCTGTCCAAGCCTCAAATGGCTTGGGTTATGTGGCGGTTCTGAGGAAGGCAGTGGTTCTCCCTGGAGATATAGCATGGCTAGCTGTAGGGCAAAGCTGCGTCGCCGCTGTCCGTTAATTGTCCAGAGTAATAAAGCTCGATGAACTAGGCTATCACTATCGACGACGACATTGTCGAACCCAATTTGCTGGCGCTGATTCACGTTGTCTGGCGGTTGAATTCCTGGGCTGGTGGCATCTTGGATTTTCTCAATGCCAATCAGGTTAGGGGTGGTTTCAAATACGGCTTGGAGTTCTGCTTGCCCGCTACCCACTGCAATGTTGCGGTAAATATCTAAGCCAATGGCCCGGGGATGCGCCGCGTTGATCTGCTTCAGCGCCGTCGCTATGGTTTGGTCAGCAATGGGCCAGCTGCGCAGATAGTTGATGTCTTGGTCATCAATGCTGACAATCACAATCCGCTGATCTACGGATTCGACAGGCCGTAACCGAAACATCCAGTCTAGGGCAGATAGTTCTGATGATTGCAGCGTTCCTAACCATTGCAAGCCGCCCACTCCCATCGTGATGGCGATCGCTGTTAACCAAATTCGCCGCTCTACCCATCCGGATGCGTTGGGCGGAGCCTTCTGAGTGAGAGGATGTTTGGGCTGATTTTTGGTCTGCTCTAGCAGCATTAGCAGTGCCGGGGGGCGGGGGGCAAATGAACAGGACGTTGCCAGATAGCGGATGCCTCCGGTCTACCCATTAAGATGCCCTACCCCAGCAAAATCTAACGTTTTGCCCCGGCAAAAATCTAACGTTTAAAGCTTTGCCATAATTTCGGGCAGCAAGTGAGCCGGAATTTTAGAGAGCGCCAAATTTTGCCCCGCCATCCCAAGCTGAAGGTAAAGGGTGCGCATACTTTGCAGTACACCCTTGAAGGCAACCTGTCGCAGGTCGTGCTGATGTTGCCATCCTTGCATTGCCTGAAGGTGATGGTGTAAGGAGGTTTCTAGCGAGGTAGTCTGAGCTGAAAAATGGCTTAACTTGGCCTGCCAGAGCGCCATCTGGTGATAGGCTAAGCCCAAGTTATTGTGCGTCGTATG
>JAYUYI010000681.1:0-7187 GCA_043752545.1 Thermoleptolyngbya sp. | reverse complement strand
TTACGGGGGAACAAGTACCCCAAGTGCGCGCTCACTTCAACGGCACGGTTCGGCTCAAACCGAAGCAAATCCGTGCTCGTGCCTTCCGTACTCGCCATGGCGAAGATGCCCAAATCATTGAAGCCAATGTGGATGTGATCCTAGAGCATGGCAGCCGTAAAGAGTCATCGACGTTGCCACCTGGCTCCATTTTGTTTGTGCAAGAGGGGCAATCGGTCACCTCTGGTACCATGTTGGCCGAAATGCCTGCACCAGGGCGGATGGGCAAAGTTACAGAAAAAGCAACGAAAGACGTGGCGTCTGACCTGGCTGGCGAAGTCAAATTTGCCGATGTAGTGCCCGAAGAAAAGCGCGATCGCCAGGGTAATACGACTCGAATTGCCCAGCGTGGTGGCCTAATTTGGGTGCTCTCAGGCGATGTGTATAACCTGCTGCCCGGAGCCGAGCCAAGCGTGAAAAATGGCGATCGCGTCGAAAGCGGCAGCACCCTCGCCGAAACCAAACTTGTCACCGAGAATGGTGGCACTGTCCGGATTCCTCAAGAAACAGAAGGAAAAGGCGGGCGTGAAGTAGAAGTCATCACCGCATCGGTATTGCTGAACCAAGCCCAGGTTATTGTTGAAAGCTTCCAGGGGCGCGAACACTATCTGATTGAAACCCAGCACAATCAGCGCTTCTCTCTAATTGCTACCCCCGGCACCAAAGTCACCAATAACCAGGTTGTAGCAGAACTAATTGACAACCGCTACCATACCCAAACGGGTGGCATTATCAAATTCTCGGGTGTAGAAGCCGCAAAACGCGGTAAAGCCAAACAAGGCTACGAGGTCACCAAAGGCGGCACTATCCTTTGGATTCCCGAAGAATCGCACGAGGTGAATAAAGACATCTCCCTGCTACTGGTGGAAGATGGCCAATATGTTGAAGCAGGCACAGAAGTTGTTAAAGACATCTTCTGCCAAAGCAACGGCGTCGTCGAAGTGACCCAAAAGAACGACATTTTACGAGAAGTCGTGATTAAGCCCGGTGAGCTACATTTAGTCGATAACCCAGAAGCAGTCATGGGCAAGAATGAAACCATTGCTAACCCCGGGCAAGAAGTCATGCCGGGACTCACCGTGTCAGACTTGCGCTACATCGAATACGTAGAATCGCCGGAAGGCCCTGCCCTGCTGTTACGGCCTGTCACCGAATATACAGTGCCCGACGAACCCTCCGTTCCTAGTCAATCGTCCACCAGCGAAGAATTGGGTCGTTCCATTCAGCTACGAGCCGTGCAGCGCATCCTTTACAAAGATGGAGAGCGCGTCAAATCGGTAGAAGGGCTGGAACTGCTGCGAACCCAACTGGTACTAGAAATTGACAAAGATGCCCCACAGCTAGCCGCTGATGTCGAACTGGTAGCCGACGAATCCAACCCAGATGTGCTGCGATTGCAGTTAGTCATTCTCGAGTCCTTGGTGATTCGGCGAGATGTTGCCGCTGACCCAACTCAAGGCAGCACCCATACCAGCCTGCTGGTAAAAGACGGTGACCAGATTGCACCGGGTGCAGTGATTGCCCGAACAGAAATTCGCTGTAAAGAAGCGGGTGAAGTACGCGGCATCGGTACTGGGGAAACCGTCCGCCGGATTTTAGTGATTCGAGAAGCCGACAAGATCTCGGTGGATACGGGGAGCAATGCTCCTCATGGAAAGCCCGGTGACCTAGTGGTAGCAGGAACCGAAATGGCTCCTTCTGTTATTGCCCAAGAATCAGGCCAGATCGTCGAGGTACACGACTCACAGATCACGCTGCGCCTAGCTCGCCCCTACCGCGTATCGGCTGGTGCCGTGTTGCACATCGACGACAGCGACCTCGTGCAACGGGGAGACAACCTGGTGCTGCTAGTGTTTGAGCGAGCCAAAACAGGAGATATCATTCAGGGGTTACCCCGAATTGAAGAACTGCTCGAAGCCCGTAAGCCCAAAGAAGCCTGTGTGTTGTCGGCACGACCAGGAACCGCACAGGTAATTTACAGCGATGATGAAACCGTCGAGGTCAAGGTCGTTGAATCAGAAGGCGTTATTGCCGAATATCTGATTGGACCAGGACAGAACATGCTGATCATTGACGGCCAAGAAGTGAACACGGCAGAACCACTGACCGATGGGCCTCCTAACCCTCATGAAATTCTGGAAATCTTTTTCCGGTATCATCGTGAGAGTCTGGGTGTTCATGAGGCCGCGCTGCTCAGTTTAGAGCAAGTTCAGACCTTCCTGGTTAACGGCGTACAGTCGGTATATCAATCGCAGGGGATTGAAATTTCTGATAAGCACATCGAAGTGATTGTCCGGCAGATGACCTCTAAGGTGCGGGTAGATGACGGGGGCGACACCACCATGCTGCCCGGTGAACTTGTAGAACTGCGCCAAATCCAGCAGGTCAACGAGGCCATGTCGATTACGGGCGGTGCCCCAGCAGAATATACTCCGGTACTATTGGGGATTACCAAGGCATCATTAAACACCGATAGCTTCATCTCAGCCGCCAGCTTCCAGGAAACCACACGCGTGCTAACAGAAGCGGCAATTGAGGGCAAGTCAGACTGGTTGCGCGGTCTGAAGGAAAACGTGATCATTGGTCGTTTGATTCCAGCGGGTACAGGCTTCAATGCCTACGAAGAACCCGGTAGCATGGATGTCGATCTGAGCTATGACGGTAGTGTTTTTGAGGACGACTTAGGGCTAACCGATGTGGTGCTCGACGATCGCACTGCTCGCACCTACGAGCTAGAGGGCGGTTTCGACGTTTTCCCAGCAGAAGCTCTGCGCGATCGCAATGCTACTACCGACTTTGCGCGACCCACCTACGGGTTTGGCACCTCAGCCATCATTGATGACAAGGATGCGGTAGAAGACGATTTTCTCGGTGACGATGAAGAGGTAGCCGTGGAGGAAGACGAGATTTAGGGACTCTTCCCAGAGTTTCATACTCTGAATTCTGTCACCCAGGTGACAAATCTGCCCTTCATCAGTAAAGCCCTGATACCTTCCTGAAAACCGAAGGCATCAGGGCTTTACTGTAAGGGGCTGTCCGTACTTTACCGGATGGCAGAACTTGCCGAAGCTCCTAAGAATTGTAGGGATAGCTAATGTATTTTGCGAAACCTTTTCTAAAGTAAGCCTTTTATCGTATGCAACCTTCTGTTCAGCCTCTGCTTATGCAACCCTCTGTTCAGCCTCCGGACGTTTACCCCGTGCCTCTACTCATTCTCCAGTCTCGTGATCAGTACCGTCTTTGCCATATTTACCTGCCTGATTCAGGCGATCGCATAGCGGCAATTACTATCAACAACCTGTATTACAGCTTTTTTCGGGTTGAAAAGACTGAAAAACGGGCTAGAGAAGTTTGCAGTAAGCTAAGTCAGAGGGGATATAGCCCCGTCCTGACTAAAATTCCCAAAGGTCTTGCCATCTGGACATTAGAGCCTAATGCTCAGCTGGTTTCGGCAGACATGATTACGAGTTCAGCATCCGTATCCATCGAGCAAGCATTGCCCTACAAGCTTTTGGTCTCTGGTAACCAGTACAGCTTTTGCAATATTCGAGTCCCAGACCTAAAGAAACAGTTGACTGCGATCGCCTTTGAAAATCGCTACTATAGTCTGTTCAAAACAGTCGCTGATATCCAACAGGCGGCACAAATCGTCAAAAAATTCAGTCACCGGGGGAGCGAGACGGTTATTACCCAAAATGCCAAAGGGTATGGGCTGTGGGTGCTGGAGCCAGATGCTCATCTAGACTGAAATACCGCTCCATCATTTAACCAGTTCCAACAAACGCAGTTCAAATAAACGCAGTTTGAACAAGAAAAAGCCCAGCAATTATGAAGGCGTGTAACCAAGCTGTACACCTTGATAATTGCTGGGGCTAGGATAATCGTTGGGGCTAGCCCTTATAGTCTGAAGTCAGAAAATAGTCTGAAGTCGAAGAATAGTCTGAAGGCGGAGAATAGTCTGAGAACTTGAATATCTAGGGAGATTAGATGTCGCGTTCGCTCAATTCACGCGTTAGGTAGTCGAAAGGCTGATCGAGCAGACTTGAACTTTCAACCCCCGCTGCCGCTACCTGCTCTTTAACAATATCCTTCATAATCTGGATGCCGCGAACGGTAGGGCCAACTGGAACTCCTAGCGAATTATAAGTTTCCCGTAGCCCTTGGAGCACACGTTCGTCCAGCACATCCATATTACCCGCGACAAGAGCATAGGTCGCGTAGCGCAAATAGTAGTCCATGTCTCGCAGACAAGCGGCATAGCGACGTGTGGTGTACGCATTGCCGCCAGGACGAATCAGTTCTGGGATATCTTCAAATAATTGAGAACCTGCCTGTCTGACAATGGCGGCGGCATTCCCATTGATCACAGCGGCGGCTTGAATCCGCGCCATCCCCGTCGTGAAGTAGGATTTCAGACTATCCATCGCATCACGGTCTAAGTAGCGACCTTTGAGGTCGTAGTTGTCAATCAGGCTTGTGACTGCGTCCCGCATGAATTTAAATCTCCCAACTTTAAACCAAAATCCAAAGTTTCATAGACCGAATGCTGCACAAACGATCAGAACAAAGCTGACAATTCAAGGCAAAACTTGCGTTCAAAACTTGCTTTTTATCAAGCATTCGAAGTTTAGTGTATCACGCAGGATTGAACCCAACTTTTATCAATTGACCCGATATCAGCAGTTTTCTGATTAAGTTTTATGTGGATTGCAACAGCTCAGTAGAGTACACATTTTGAGAACTTAAGCGATCTACGCAACATTTGTGCAACGTTATAGGGATTACACTTCGCTCCATTTTTCAGAAACTCGCTTTGTAGCAATAGATACAAAAATCTGTCTTTACCTTTTTTTAAGATAAGACAGGGTGCAGTTGAGCCAATCAAACTCAGAAGGAGCAGTTCATGACGACGCCACAAGCTGTCTTGAAAATGATTGATGATCAAGGAATTGAACTAATCGACTTAAAATTTGTCGATTTGTATGGCATTTGGCAGCACTGCACATTTCACAAAAGCCTGATTGATGAAGATTCATTTGTGAATACGGGTGGTGTAGCGTTTGACGGTTCCAGCATTCGGGGCTGGAAAGCGATCAATAGCTCAGACATGGCGATGGTGCCAGATCCAACGACAGCTTGGATCGACCCGTTTATGGCTGTGCCGACCCTCAGTATGATCTGCACCATCGTAGATCCTCGCACTCAGCAAATGTATGAGCGCGATCCACGTTCGATTGCCCAAAAAGCAATCGACTATCTCATTTCTACTGGACTGGGTGATAAAGTCTACTGTGGCCCAGAACCCGAGTTTTTCATCTTCGATTCGATTAAATATGGCCAGTCGGGCCACGAAAGCTACTTCTTCATCGACTCTGATGAAGGCAACTGGAACTCCGGTAAGGACTCTAGCCTAGGGCACAAGATCGGCAAAAAGCGGGGCTATTTTCCGGTTGCTCCGTCCGATATGCTGCAAGACATTCGGACTGAGATGCTGCTAACTATGGCCAAGTGCGGCGTGCCCATTGAAAAGCACCACCATGAAGTCGCAGGTGGGGGGCAGTGTGAATTAGGGATTCGGTTCTCTGACTTGGTTCATGCCGCTGACTACGTATTGACCTATAAATATGTGGTCAAGAACGTTGCTCGCAAATATGGCAAGACGGCTACCTTTATGCCCAAGCCGATCCACGACGATAATGGGACTGGGATGCATAGCCACATGTCAATTTGGAAAGATGGTCAGCCGCTGTTTGCCGGGGACAAGTATGCGGGCTTAAGCCAGATGGCACTCTGGTTTATTGGGGGTTTGATCAAACATGCCCCTTCAATTCTGGCGTTTACGAACCCCACCGTGAACTCCTACAAGCGTCTAGTTCCTGGCTTTGAGGCTCCCGTCAACCTGGCCTATTCTGCGGGTAACCGTTCTGCTTCGATTCGGATTCCGCTATCGGGCAGCAATCCCAAAGCGAAGCGATTGGAGTTCCGCTGTCCTGATGCCTCTAGCAACCCTTATCTAACCTTCTCTGCCATGCTGTGTGCTGGCCTAGATGGGATCAAGAACCAGATAGATCCCGGGGAACCGCTGGATGTAGACATTTACGAAATGTCTCCTGAGGATTTAGCCAAGGTGCCCAAGGCTCCAGCTAACTTAGGTGAAGCGTTGGCCAATCTGGAAAAAGACCACGACTTTTTGACCGTGGGCGGAGTCTTTCCAGAGGACTTCATCATGAACTGGATTGCACTGAAGCTAGAGGGGGAAGTGAAGCCGCTCAGCAAGCTGCCTCACCCTTACGAATTTGAACTGTATTACGACTGCTAATGATTGCGACTGTTAATTTCGCCAGCCGCTACTAAAGATAGTAGAGCCATTCGGCAGAGGCGGTTTGCAAATCGCCTCTGCTGGTGCTGACTAGCTCTAACCGTATGGCTCAACGGCAGCGGTATAAATCGTAGCTGTAGCCATTAATCCAGACTTTTTTTAGAGCCGCTGTTGGACAGCCCTGGCGCTCGACCAATTGGGGTGACGTTTGCAGCGCCTGCCAGTTGATTAGCCAGAGGTCGAAGGGTCGAGGGTAGTGGCGGAGTGCTTCTGTAAGGGTGGCGATCGCCTCCTCCGGTTCAGCCTCGCGGTGCGCCAGCAAAAACTGAGGCATCGTATAGGGGCTAGCGTCGTTAGCCAGTCGAAACTCCCGCGCGATGCCCATCAGTTCACCTGTATGCACATGGGTTTGGTGACTGGTGGCGACTAGCATGGGAGCTTGGCTATGCTGTCGCATTTGAGCCGCAAGCAGTTCAGGGCGGTAGTATTTTTCGTAGCCCAAATTGGTAGCGACGGAGAAGGCGCTCAGCAAGCCCAAAAACAGCACGAACAGCACCGCATGCTTACCAATTTTGGGAAACTGGTTTTGCAAAGAGAACCACGCCAGCGGGGGATGGCGGCGGGTCAAAATCGGCGTTTGCCATAAGATGGCAAGCGCGGCACCCGCTAGCACCACCACTACCGGAAAGTAAACAAAGTTGTAGCGGGCACCCCGCGTTAAATCGCGCCCTGAAATGTAAGTAATCAGGAAGATCAGCGCGATCGCCCCCAGCACAAACATCCCCAGTAGCTGAACGATCCAGCGGGTCTGCGGATCGCGAAACCATAC
>JAYUYI010000680.1:0-2888 GCA_043752545.1 Thermoleptolyngbya sp. | reverse complement strand
ATCGCCTCCTAAGCGATAGGCCATGAGTTCGAACCTCATCAGTCCTGCTTGTTAACATAAATCCGGAAAGTGTTCTCTGAAGAGCCTTCCGGATATTTATTATTTCGAAATCCCTACGGTCAGAAGTACCAAATTGACTTTGAGATGACACGATTAGACAAACAAGCCAGCATCAGAAGTATCTGGATCATTCGAGACACTGAGAATTTTCCCCGACTGGTAACTTGTTATGTTCTCTAAACGATAGGAGCCAAAACTATGAAACTACTAGATGTTATTGCTCTGATCAAAAATTTACACGAAAAACATCTATACAAAGGGCAAGTTGGCACGATTGTAGAGACTTATGAACCCGACGTCTTTGAGGTTGAATTTGTTGATCTTCAGGGTAAAACCTATGCTGTAGAAACTTTAAATGCTAGTCAGGTGATGCAACTTTACTATCAACCATTGCCCCAAACAGTATGATGCCCTGTGCCTAGAAGGGTTCTCACCGCTTAACTAAGCCTGAGCTTGTAGCCCTAACCATTGGCGCTTCCAGTCACCGTTCCATCCACATCGCGCTTCAAAATAATCATGCTGTCGCCGATCACTGGGCTGCGTGCCACCAATGCGCCATCGGCATCGGTGAGTTCGAGTTTAATGAAATTTAACGTGTTGGCGCGCTTTAAAATTTCGGTTGAGAGTTTGTCTTGGGTGCTAGGGCTAAGGGTATACCAACCGTCGCCTAGGATGACAATCAAACGACTGCTGCGAAAGTTGGCTCGAACTGACTGAATTAGCCGTTCGCTGTATTGATCAGTTATGGCGGTAACTTGATCTTGGATGGCGGCTACTAGGGGCTGGTCGGGTGGTCGGCTCGGCGGGGGGGAGGCGATCGCTCCCGAATCTGGCAGTGCTGGTATGGTGCGGGGCACAGAGCCTGAAGGCGACGGCAGCTCGGGGGCTGTGGGGGTGATGGGCGGTGGCTGGGTGCGGCTGTTTGGCTCTCCGATGGCGGGTGGCGGCGTGGGAGGCACCTGGCTGATTTTGGCTGGCGGTGGAGCGGCTGTTAGGGCGTTGAAGGTAATCAGCGCTACGGCTAGCAAAGAGGCGATCGCCCCCGACAAGGTCTGATCCGTCAGTTTGTCGTTCAGCGCAATCGGCAGTGCCGCCCGAATTTTTGGCAGGGCATTTGCCGTCCACCAGTTCCAGCCGCGATTCCAGTAAGGTTGCGCTTTGGCCAGTAGCGGCTGTGCGTGTGCCGAGAGCTGCTGCGTGGTGCGGCGCAGGCGAGAGCGCCAATCCCCAGCAGCAGGCGGCAGCGTGGGTGCCCCTGGCTCCGCTGTGCCGGGTAAGGCCAAGGTGGGTCGTGACGGCGGCGGCGCTTCCAAGCGAGCAATCACCGCTTCTAACCCGCGCACCGTTGCCCGTAACAGGTTGATTGTCAGATCTTTGAGCACAATTTTGAACTCGTCGGCCAATTCTTGCAAAGACGGCGGCCCATAGCCTACTGGACGTTCGGGTGGCGGTGGCGGCGGATTTGTAGTCTGTGGATCTGGCTGTTCCGGTGGCTGTGGTGGTTCTTGAGTCATAGATTTGCCCTTAAAAATTCCCTTAACACGTTGAACCCATCACGGAGAGAGCGATCGCCTGCCACACCGTAAAATGGAAACCAGACCCCAACTTAATTTAATCACTCCTCAGGGATCAGAATCGGAGCGCTGCCATGCTGTTTTTTAATCGAAAGCGATCGCCCTCGATCGATCCGGTCACCCGTTACAAAAAATATCGAACCACAGGTACCCAACTGTCTCAAAAAGTTTTGAAATCGCCTTGTATGACTAAAACGTCAAGGGAGTCGGCAGGTAGGCTGTTAGGCGTCCTTCAGGGCAAAACCTTCGTGTTTGAGCAAGAAGAAGAGGAGATTGCGCTGACAGATTTTTTATTTTTTGACTGTCGTCCAGATCAAAAAAACCTAGTTGAGCGATACGCCGCAGAGGTTGGCGGCAAGGGCGCAGACGAGGAAGCTGTTCTCAGGGCGTGGCAATCTGCTTACAGCTCACTGTTTAAGGTGACTGAGGTCTCTAGTGCAGAACACCTAATTATCCTCAGCGATGTGTTGCATCCTGGAACAAACGTTCAGCTCATGGATCTGTCCTTTAGCCAAACGGCAGTGCCAGGACTGCTATTTTTTACCAGAATTGTTCCCTTCGAAGAATTCAACACCACATCAGGCTGCACATTTGTGTTTCCTGAAGCCCGCGAAAAACACATCATGACCAAGTACAAATCGTTGGTAAAAAAAGTCAAAACCTCAGACGAACGGATCCAGCGATTTATCTGTTTCTTTAAGCTGAATCGTACCTATGGCATGGAAGTAGCCTATCGTTGATCTGGGTGAATCCTGTTTTTGTTTTAGATTGCTTTCAGTTCCCTTTAGTGTGTCTAGCCATGCCGATTACGACGCAACAATTGATCCGGTTCAAGCGCGAGGGACGTCCGATTGTGGTGCTGACAGCGTGGGATTTTTTGATGGCGCAGGTGTTAGACCAAGCTGGGGTAGATGTGATTTTGGTGGGCGATTCGCTGGCGATGGTGGCGCTGGGCTATGAGACGACGCTGCCGCTGACGCTGGATGAAATGTTGCACCACGGCAAGGCCGTGCGGCGCGGTGTGAAAAACGCGCTGCTGGTGCTGGATCTGCCGTTTATGACCTATCAGGAAAGCCCGGAACAGGCGATGCGGTCGGCAGGGCGGGCACTGAAAGAGGCGGGGGTGCAGGCAGTGAAGCTGGAAGGCGGACATCCGGCCATGGCCGAAACAGTGGCTCGGCTGGTGCAGGTGGGGATTCCAGTGATGGGGCATGTGGGCCTGACGCCGCAGTCGGTGCATCAGTTTGGCGGATT
>JAYUYI010000679.1:0-7218 GCA_043752545.1 Thermoleptolyngbya sp. | reverse complement strand
ATGACGCTGCCTGGTTGGGTCATTCGCAGTGCTGCCCAAATTGAAATTGAGGGCAATGAATTCTTATCGGCAGATGCGGTGCGATCGCTTCTGCCAATTATCTATCCCAAATCGTTGTGGGAGTTAGAATCTAACTCCATGGCACGTCAGCTCGAAGCCAAAGGGCCAATTGCCAAGGCGGTGGTGACGCGGCATTTGTTTCCGCCTAGCCTCACGGTCGCGGTACAAGAGCGGCGTCCGGTGGCGATCGCCTACCCAGCCACGGCCAACCCGTCGCAGTCGCCGTCTGCTGGTGCAACCTCCTCCGACTCTCCCGTAGGTCTATTAGACACAACTGGAGCCTGGATTTCTCTAGAAAACTACACCACAATTGATCCAGCCATCCCACTGCCCACACTCAAAGTAATCGGGATTGATCGGCAGTATCGGACTCAATGGGCCACCCTTTACCGCGACCTCGACGCCTATCAAACTCGGAGCGCTAACCCAGTCAAAATTCTCGAAATCAACTGGAGCAACCCAGCAAACCTGATTTTGATTACAGAACTGGGCACCGTGCATCTTGGCACTTACGACATCCGATTTGCCGAACAGCTACGGGCACTGACCCAAATGCGGCAGCTGCCTGAAAAAATCGATCTGGCACAGCTGGCATACATTGATCTAACTAATCCAAAAACCCCCTTGGTGCAAATGCAAGGAGAAACCGGTGACGTCAATCCATCGACCAATCCAATGTCCACATCTGCTCCTACGGATCTAGCTCCTGCGGATCCCTCTGGAGAGGACAGTTATGGGTCAGACCAGTATGAGCAAAATGACGGACAAGATGACGCTGCGCCAGACCCCTCAACCAGCTTGTCAGGCTGGTGAGGCATCCAGAATTTCCTTTTTTTGTCCTTGTTGATCCCCTGATTGACTGACAAAACTCCGATCCCCCTCACCCCAACCCCTCTCCCAGAGCGGGAGAGGGGCTTCGAGCCAAGACTTTACCTCTAGCTCCCCTTCTCCCCCTGTGGGAGAAGGGGTGGGGGGATGAGGGGTAAAAGATTTGTCAGTCAACCAGGTTGATCCCTCATGCGTTGCAGAATTGCTGCGTTTACCATCCAAATTTCTACCTCAATTGAGCGAAACTTCAATTGAGCGAAATATTTCAATTAATTTTTGGCATTTTTGGCATTTTTGGCAATTGGGTTAAGCAATTGATTGCTCAAGTCCTAGAGTCTGGGCAAGTTTTCTCTGGCTCAATTCTACAGATAGCGTTTAGCTTGGTAAAGATAACGCTATCCATGCGCAGACGTCGGAAGTTTAATTGGTTTTTTAAACCACTTCGCTTATATTTAGTTACAATTGCAGCTTACTTACTGCCCTTCCAGTATTAAGAATGCTAAAGAAGAAAAGAGTTCTTGTATGGCTCATTTCAATTTTGATCGCATTCGATAGTAGATTGGTAGTGGTTTAAGGCAAGCTAACGCAGCCAAGTCGTCATTTCGATACATCTATTGATCAATGAACACCGCAAATCCTTTCGGTAACTCCGGGTCAAACTCTGGGCTACATCTAAATCAAGCGCGCGACGCCAATGGCGCGATCGCAGAAGAGTCTGGGAGTAGTGAAATCATGCCAGGTAGCCTTGCCCGGATCAAAGTGATCGGTGTCGGCGGTGGTGGGTGCAATGCAGTCAATCGCATGATCGCCAGCGACGTAGCAGGCGTTGAGTTTTGGTCAATCAACACTGACGCTCAAGCTTTGACTAATGCAACCACGCTCAATCGGCTCCAAGTTGGCCAAAAGCTCACCCGTGGGCTGGGAGCTGGCGGCAATCCAGCAATTGGTCAAAAAGCTGCCGAAGAGTCTCGTGATGAAGTGGCCAGCGCCCTAGAGCATGCTGACCTAGTGTTTATTACGGCTGGCATGGGGGGTGGCACCGGAACTGGGGCAGCACCCATCGTGGCAGAGGTGGCCAAAGAAATTGGGGCGCTGACGGTCGGCGTGGTCACGCGGCCGTTCACGTTTGAAGGAAAACGGCGTACAGGTCAAGCTGAAGAAGGCATTGCCGCCCTCCAGAGCCGGGTGGACACCCTGATTATTATTCCGAACGATAAACTCCTAACTGTAATTTCAGAGCAGACTCCGGTTCAAGAAGCTTTTCGCGTCGCCGACGATATTCTGCGTCAGGGCGTCCAGGGTATTTCAGATATTATTACGATTCCTGGGCTAGTCAATGTAGACTTTGCCGATGTGCGCGCAGTCATGGCCGATGCGGGTTCGGCGCTGATGGGAATTGGGATTGGCTCAGGCAAATCTAGAGCGCGAGAAGCAGCAATGACGGCGATCTCATCCCCGTTACTAGAATCGTCCATCGATGGAGCCAGAGGGGTTGTATTCAACATTACCGGGGGCACAGACTTGACCTTGCATGAGGTCAATGCCGCCGCAGAAATTATCTACGAAGCCGTCGATCCAAACGCCAACATTATTTTTGGCGCAGTGATTGACGATCGTCTGCAAGGAGAAGTGCGCATCACCGTCATTGCCACAGGCTTTGCTCTAGACCAAGTGTCTGTTGCCGATGCGCGGGTGGCTCCACTGCGGCGCTCGGTAACGGCTCCGCCGCTGGGATCATCTTCTACTCCGTCCTCTAGCCCCATAGCTAAGCCGGGGCTTGATATTCCTGAGTTTCTTCAGCGTCGTCGGCCAACCCGCTAGCGCGCTGTTCGGCCAACGATTTCCAGCCCGCTTGCCAAAGCGATCGCTGCTTTAACTGCTGTGCGTTCATCCAAAAGCGCACATCGGGATCACACGCTGCTACCAGTTCGGCAAACACCCACTGGCCTTCATTTTTGCGGTTTGCTACCTGAAAATGCCTCCAGCCCCAAGTTGACTGCTGTGCCGTCCATTTGGAGCCAACCAGATGGGGAAACTTTTGTTTTTTGGTCATCTTAACGCTGAGTCATCACCATGAATGCCGATCTCAGCATGACACATCGCTCTGTTTGGAGCCAGCTCGCCGGCTCGGCGCTTCTTGTCTTGTAACCAAGTTTCTTGCAACGTTTCTTGCAACCCACTCAAAATGGCTCTCAAACTGCGCGTTCACGTTCCGACTCACCCTCTAATTCAGCACTGGCTCTCTGTGGCTCGCGATGAGGCAACGCCCACTGTTTTGTTTCGCAGCGCCATGACCGAACTGGGACGCTGGTTGACCTATGAAGCAACCCGTGATTGGTTAGCCACCATTGATACTGAAGTGCAAACGCCGCTGGCGTCCTGTGCTGCAACGTTTATCAATCCCGATGTGCCAGTCGCCGTAGTCCCAATTTTACGGGCAGGGCTATCGCTGCTTGACGGGGCACAGGCTCTGTTGCCGTTGGCCTCCATTTATCACATCGGCCTAGTGCGCAATGAAGAAACCCTTGAAGCGAGCTGTTATTTAAACAAATTACCCGCTCAGTTTCCTGCCAATACGCGAGTGCTAATTACAGAACCCATGTTGGCCACTGGAGGCACAATCACAGCCGTAATGGCAGAGCTGACGACCCGGGGGATTGACTCAGGCTTAATTAGAATTATTTCGGTGGTGGCTGCGCCCCAAGCGTTGCAGAAACTGGGCGGCGAATACCCAGATTTGGTCATTTACTCGGCGGCGATTGATGAGGGTCTCAATGGCCAGGGATATATTGTTCCTGGCTTGGGAGATGCAGGCGATCGCACCTTTGGCACCTTCTAAGTCCGCTTGGTGCTCTCTCAGCTTGAAAGATTAGGGCTTAAAGAGTAGGGCTTAAAGAGTAAGACTTAAAGATTAGGACTTAAAGGACGCAGGGTTATAAACTGAAAGCTAAGTTCAAAATCTAAAAAGTCACACGGTTTCAGTTCATAAGTCTAGGATTCAGAACCTGGAGTTTAAAGCTGGTGAATTAGCAATGAGTCAAGAAGATAACTTTTTTGGTGGTTTTTTGGTAGGAGCATTGGTTGGCGGTGTTGTCGGTGGCGTTTTGGGCACTCTGGTGGCTCCCCGCCTTTCTAGACAAGACGCCTTAGAATCAGACAAGAAATTTTCCCGTCTAGATGGGAAAAAGGGCGACAAACGACAGCCCCCAGCCGAGCAAAGCATTGAAGCCTCTCGTCGGGGATTAGAAGACAAAATTGCTCAGTTAAACGAAGCGATCGATGATGTGCGGCTCAAGCTGGGCGGCGTCAATGGTGGCGGAGCGCGAGTAGAATCTAGCGAAAGAGTCAAAGGAGATGGGTAAATCGGCCTGTAAAGTGAGACATTTCAGCTCTTCGCTGAGCCTTTATCAGCCAGCCGCTCTAGACTAGACTAGTGATGAAAGTTACTGCGTTCCCATTCATTAACAGTTGTTACCTATGAACAGTTCCGTTGCTTTGGTGGCTCAGTCTTTAGGCTATTTTCTTCAGATCTACACCGTGCTGCTGATCGTACGGATTTTGCTGACCTGGTTTCCCAATATTGATTTTTACAGTCAGCCGTTTGCAACGCTGGGTCAGCTCACCGATCCATACCTAAACCTATTCCGCCGCATCATTCCTCCTCTGGGCGGGCTTGATCTGTCGCCCATGCTGGCAATTTTCTTGCTCCAGTTTGTGGGACAGGCGGTTAGTAGCCTAGCGACCACAACAGCGTTTTAGCGCGATATTTAACGCGGCGTTTTCGACCCCCTAGCGCCTCACTTTACCCGTAAACCCAGCTGCTTTAAACTGCTCCAGCTTAAGCGGAGTCGCTTGGTTAGCCGCTACGCTAATGCGCAGCTCAAAATCACTAATGCCGGGAGGTACTGTTTCAATGGAGCCTAACCGGGTGCGGTTTTGCATGACCGAATTATTGTTGGCATCATAAATCCGTCCAAAGATATCGGCATTGAGGACGGGCTTATTGGTAGGGTTTTCGGCTTTTCCAGTAATGATGAAGCAATCGGCTGCTAAACTGGTTCCCCCCGATGTCACCGCTCCAGCGCCTACCTCAGCAGGGCAGCTTGTATAGGAGATGTCGGACAGGCGAATTTGCACCAGGGCGAAGGCGGCGGGCGCTTGCATCCAGCTCAGCACTGAAAAGCAACAAGCCAACATGAGTGTGGCACAGAGGCGAAACCAGGTTGAAGGCCGGGGGATTTGAAGGCGATTGAACGTAAACATGTTTAGTAACGGCTTGAATGAGGTGCTATCCCTCAGATTACCGCGTTAGGCAGCTCAAATAAATTAGGGTGACTGGCTGATCTCGGTGAGTGGTGTAGAAATTAATAAAAATTGGGATAATAGGACTCTATCTAGGCTATGGGGGCGATCGCTCGGGTCTCTAGGTTTTTCTAGCCGCATCATAGCCCTGCACGGTCTGCACGGATTGATGTCTGCAAGAATTGATGGATAAATATGACCTACGCTGATCTAGAAGCTGCCCTTAAGTCTGCGTTTGACCTATGTGCTACGACAGGATCTGCCCTCACGTCCCAGCAAAAACAAATTCTTTTGCAGTCTATGCGTCAGCTGGCTCAGGAGCTGCCGGAGTTGCTCACTGGTAATTTGGAGAATGCAGGGTTGCCTAACCCGCTAGACGAATTAACGCCGACTCAGCAACAGGCATTACTAAACTTTGTCCAAGAGCAAGAAGAGCAAGGTCGTGCTTGGAAGGCACAGTTGCTCAATGACTGGCTAGCTGGAGCTAACTCGGGATCGGTGCAGTTTTTGCGAGAGTCTTATGGCCTGAAGTGGTTTGATCGGGTGGAACCGAGCCATTTGACGCCGTATCGGGAGACGGCAGTGACGCTCAAGGTGGGCGATCGCATTGAAGTCTCCAATAGTCTTTGGGAATGGGTGCAAGATAGGGGGCCTTGCAGCCCAGAGTGGTTTGCCTGCACGGTAATCGGCATCACTCGGGTAGAACCCAGTAACGAGATATCTAATAATTCTCAGGGGGAAACTCAGGGTGGAACTGCCGCTTCTACCACCTGCACGGTTCGGCTTGAAAACGGGATGGAATACGACATTGAAGGGGTGTATGAGTGGAATCGGTATAGCTGGAGAGAAGCGGGGGGAGGGATGAGGGATGAGGGATGAAACCGCACTCTTTATACTGAAAGCAACGATACTAAAGCAACGATCAATTTCAAATACCACATGAGTCAGGCAGTTGAACACGAGGTGCAGGCAGCGCGAAATGGGGTGGCGGTGTGCGATCGCTCTCATTGGGGTAGGGTTTTGGTGTCAAATGCCGACCGCCTCCGGTTTTTGCATAACCAAAGTACGAATGCGTTTCAGCTCCGGCAGCCGGGAGAGGGGTGCGATACGGTTTTTGTCAATTCCACCGGGCGGACAATTGATCTCGTAACCGCCTATGTCACGGACGAGGCGGTGCTGCTGCTGGTGTCGCCGCAGCGGAGGGAGGCGATTGTGCCGTGGATGGATCGCTTTATCTTTTTTGCGGACAAGGTGACGTTGCAGGATGTGACAGATTCGACCGGAACGCTGACGCTGGTGGGACCCAAGAGCGATCGCCTGCTGGAAACGTTGGGTGCAGCTGACCTGGTAGGGCAACCCTATGGGACTCACCGCGCGTTCGCAATTGAGGGAACCGGGGATGGAGAGACGGTGCGGATTGCGGTTGGTAGCGGGCTGGCGATCGCGGGCTATACGCTGTTTGCCAGTCGGGAGGCGATCGCGCCATTGCAGAGCAAGCTGGTCAATTGGGGTGCTGTGTCCCTGAGTGAAGCGGCATGGGAACAGCTGCGGATTGAGCAAGGCCGCCCCACGCCAGACCAAGAGCTAACCGAGGAGGTCAACCCGCTAGAAGCAGGGCTATGGCACGCTATTTCTCTCACCAAAGGTTGCTACATTGGCCAAGAAACGATTGCGCGGCTACACACCTACAAGGGCGTTAAGCAGCAGTTGTGGGGCGTTAAGCTGGCGACTCCCGTAGAACTGGGTAGCGTCGTGCTATCGGGTGACGACAAAGTCGGTAAGCTGACAAGCTGTATTCCCACCGCAGAAGGGGCACTGGGGTTGGCATACATTCGCACGAAAAGTGTAGAAGCAGGGGTTCAGGCGGTTCAGATTGCAGGCATTGAAGGTACCCTTGTTCCTCTGCCCTTTGTCAGCCATGAGTACATTTAACGATACTCCGGACAGTTTTTGTGAAAGAGCTGGAAACCCGCGTTGGATCGTTACCACTTGCCCTCACCCTTTTCATGTATGCCGAAGGCTTTAAGC
>JAYUYI010000678.1:0-15683 GCA_043752545.1 Thermoleptolyngbya sp. | reverse complement strand
GTCCTTCATTATACGAAGGCAACACAAATACGTCTGCACTCGCCAGTAGGTGATCCCGCTGCTCTACTCCAACCCAGCCCGGCAGCGATATAGAATTTGTTAATCCTAGGCTATCTACCAATTGGCGGGCAGCGTCCACCTCTCCATCTCCGGCCACAATCAGGTGAGCCTGATCTCTGAGATCCGCTGGCACAGCCGCATAGGCGCGAATCAGATCAAATGCCCCTTTGCGGCTGCCAATGCGCCCTAAAAACAAAAAGGTGACCTTGTTGGACGCGGAACGCGGCGGCACATGGGGTGGGAGCTTCACCGGATTAGACAACACCACAACCGATGTGGGGCTGAGGCCAACAGTTTTGGTATAGAATACTCTCCAACTGTCTGACAACACAATAAACCGAGCACAGCGCCGAAATATCCAGCTCAATAGTTGTTGGGCAATAAATGGTAAATTACCGTAGAACTGACGGAATTCACTCCCGTGAGTGTGCATCACGATGGGCTTTTGAAACAGTGCTGCAATTAGCACCAGAATTGACTTGCGGACGGCGCTGCCCCCTTGAGACATGTGGATGTAAACGACATCTACTTTTTGGCTCAAAAGCGTCCATAGCAGACCCCCAACTGCTTGACTAAAAACTCGAATCTTTAGCAGCAGAGAGCCTTCTATATGCGTAAAAAGATAGTTGATATTGACGTCGGGCGGAGCCGCTTGCAAGATTAAATTAATGACCGACGAAATCCCTCCATTAACTCTTAAATCTGGACATAGCATGAGTACCTGAAGCGGTGTCGCTACAGTGCGCATAGGGGTTTCAAATGGGTGTGATTGCACGCTTGTTTTTTCGTCAATCATATTAAATGGGTAAAGCGTTTAGGTTACAAACCATAGTGGCATCGAATCGCTACCGAATCGCTTTCTCGACTAGGGTGGGCGTAACGGGGTGAGGGCTATAGCTTGGTCGATCGATCGCAGCCTGAGGGGCGATCGCCCGGTCGGTATCTTTTAATCTAGAGAGAATCGTCATAGTATACATCACCCAATAAATGTTGTTGTAGTCTAGAATCCCTCCTGTTTCTGTAAAGCTGGACGAGAGCGTGTACGAGAGCAACATAATCGGAAATAAGAATTCTGAGGAATGGGTGGCGCGTACCATTCCCATGGAGCGAACAAAAGCACGCAGAAACCCAAACAGGTAAATCGATGTGCCAACCGCACCAAAAATCAGCATCATTTCCAAGAAACCGTTATGGGAGTGGGGAGGCTTCCAGCCCGCTGCTTGCCATACATACGCGCCAGGGCTATCCAATCCGCGCCAAAAGCCTTCATAGCCGTAGCCAAACCAGAACCGCTCTTGGATCTTTTCCCAAATGAACGGCCACATGTCTGTCCGACCCGTTAGCGTGATATCTTTATTCATTGCTTCCAGGATCGTGGCGGTGTTACCTGCCATATACATACCGACCCCGCCCGTCACCATACAGAGGGTTGCTGTTGCAATCACCAACAGTGAACTGTGCAGCCGCAGTCCGCGATAGAGCGGAATGAGAATCAACATGACCAGCAAAATGGTCAAGGCTGTAGATGACTTGGCCATGACCACTAGCAGCACACACAGAGCAATCATCGGTAGTGCGATCAGCAGTCCTAGCCCACCACGCAAAGCCAACAGGGTAAAAAGAACCACCCCCCACACCATCGCTCTGCCCAAAATATTCTTGTGGATAAATAGACCTCGCCAGATGCCAGCATGAACACCGGTCGGCATCAAGCCATACTTGGGTAAGGCGATCGCAAATATCAAGCTGCCGACAGCGGCCAATCCCCAAGTCCAACAGAGCAAATGTAGCTGCTGCTTCATCGTGTAGCGAGTCGATACATACACCCCAATGAGAGTGGTGCCCACTAGCGCGATCGCCCGCCGAATCGTGATGTCTGGGTAGACTGACCACATCGCTGAAGCCACTACTAACAACAGCACCACCCAAAGGATTTTGTCTCGCTGACTCAGCTCGTATAGAACTTGCTTCCAATTGCGCAACAGGAGAATCGTACAGATTCCATAGATGATAAAGAAGAGCAGCTGCTGCGACTGGTTACTGGTATCTTGAAACCCCTGAGAAGCATCGGCTCCCTGCAATAAGTTCAGCAAGTCGGTAGCAGCGAACCAAAGCACCAGGACGGTAAACGCCTGTTCTAGAAATCCAGGAGAACTTTTGACGGCTGACATAGAAGGTAAACTCCTCTTCTGAGTTTCTCAGAGCAAGAAAGGATAAAGACGGGTGGCATGGGGGGGATGGTCAACAGACTTGTACTTACTTTGCTCAAGATATCTACGAAGAACTACAGGTGTCCGTAGTGTATTTGAACGCATCCAGCACCATCGCAGGGCTACCATCGCCTTTCACTCCAAAAGTCTTCACCCTAACTTCTCCGGCAGGCTCAACGTGAAGCTGGGTAAAGACATGCAGGGTGTTATTGCGATAAGCTGTCCAAGCTGGCGGAGTGGAGTTTTTGAAAATTGAAAACGCTGCGCTCTTATTGCTCTTTTTGCCGCCTGGGCTCGTTTTGATCCAGGTCACGCCATCATTTTGGGTATAGCAGGTTTTAGACGTTGAAGTTGGGGTCATAGAATTAGGCACATCCACGAGGGGATAGGTGCGCTCGTAAGCTTGGTCATGCGATGACAGCACTAGTTTTACCCCAGTGCGTTCAAACAAGGGACCCAATTGGGCCCGCAGAGCCAAATTAGATGGATGGCTAGCACCTTCTGCAAAGGCAGAAACATGCATAAATGGAATGATCCACTCTTTGCCACTGCCTTTTGCCGCTTTAATGTCGTCCTCAATCCACTTTAAGGTTGCTGTCGGCAGCCCCTGTTGTTCATAGATGGCAAAAATAGACACAAAGTGGGCATTGCCGACATCAAAGGAATAGTTGCGGTGATCGTCGAAGCCCTCTGGCGTGGCAAACCGCTGCGCCCAGAGCGAAATGTTTTCTGCCAACAGCGCTTCATGATTGCCAAACGTTGGCATCATGACTGATTGATGGGCAATTGGCATCATTTGGTTAAACCAGACATCAATCGCTTGGTCTAGCGGTTTATATCGGCGGTCTTTGTCGTAATAGGCATAGTCGCCTCCCGCTAACACCAGCAATGGATTCAGCTTGGCAATCTCATCGACAATTTGCTGTGTTCCTGTCGCGAGGCCATCTTTGCGCCCGACTAACCCTGTGTCGGCTACATAGACCACATCAAAACTTCCCGTGTTAGGGAGCGGTGCCGTTCGTAACGTCGCGACGTTACTCCAAATCTTCCAGTAATCTCCTTTAACCCGATATTCATAGGTGGTATTGGGAGCCAAATCTTTAATGGTGACGTCGTGTAATACACCGTTGGTGCCCGATGGCAAATGGGTGCCAACAGCCTGCTGCCACTCGGTTGCTCCGTTGAGCCGATATTCGACTAGCGAGGGCGTGTCGTCTCGATAGGTGCGCCAAACGACTGTCATTGTCGTTGCTGGGTTTTGCAGCCAAGCTAGGTGGATTTGATCGGGCGGTCTGCGCCGATAGCTTTTGTAGGCGCTGTAAGCAGCAGTTCCACCTAAAAATAATAGGATTAAGGTCAGAACTGCGACAATCAGCCAACGGGGCAACCGTCTAGGAAGGGTTAACCCTGAGGCTGTTAATCGTTTTTCTTTCATGCGACGAGCCATGGATGCAGTCCCTAAATAGAGGATGGACAGTAGATAGTGTGAGGCAGATAGTGCAAGGCAGATGGTGCATGAGCCGAATTTATCGAGCGATCGCGATCGCCTTCTGATATACCTCAACCGTGTCAGCCGCAATGTGAGACCAATTGAGATCCTGCTGGCAGCGCTCTAGGGCAGCCGTTTGCATTTGCTGCTGAAGGGGGCGATCGCTCAGCAACCGAATGATGGCAGCTGCCAGCGATCGCACATCTTGTGGCGGCACCAACAAGCCATCTTGCTCATGCCGAATCATCTCGCCTAGCCCACCCACGTTAGAGGCAATGACCGGAGTGCCTAACGCAAACGCGACAGCCGCCACACCGCTCTGCGACGATTCAACGTAAGGCAAGACCGCAGCCGTACTGCGCTCAAACAAGCCGGCTACTGCCTTGGTAGGGATATAGTCATTTAGCATTTCGTAGCGGCGAGGGTCACACCCATGCGGGAAATACTGCTCCAGCTTTTCACCCCGTCCGGCAATAATCAACCGCACATCCGGGAACTGCTGTGCCACCAGCGGCATCGCGTCTAGTAAATACTTCAGCCCTTTATACGGCCAGATCCGCCCAAAAAATAGTAGCGTATGCGGCTCGCGAGGTAGCCTGACGCCATCGGCCCATCGCTGAAACAAGCTGCCGATTTCGCCATGGGGCAACACAGCTACCCGCCCAGCAGGAACCCGAAATTGACCCGTTAGGGCATCTTTAAGGGCATCGGCATGGACGATCAGTTGCTGAGACTTGTAAAACGCAATCCGCCGCGTGTACTCTGCACCCGGAATACTGCCGCGATCGCCAGGATGCCGAAAAACATCATGAATCGTTGTGACCAAGGGCGGCATCCGATTGAGCAACAGGGTTAGGTCATACCAAAAATCATTGGTTTCTTGAACATGCAAGACATCGGGGTTAAGCTCTCGAATCAGGCGCATCATAGCTCGCATTGAGGCAATATTGCGGATGTCGCGAATTCGCCCTTTGGGAAACGTCCGCACCCTCACCCGGGGGTCAAGCACATCACGGCAAGTGGCTGATAGCTTCTCAGGATGGATGAGCGTCACGTCCACATGATCGGCTAAACCATTGGCTAGCCCAACCGTATATTCAGGAAAACAAAAATGGAGTAGTGCAACCTTCATTAAAATCCCTACCTAACGTTGCAAAAACTTGGCATAGGCCACTTTTGGCCCACCCAAATTGAAAACGATCAATGAGCCTAATAGCAAAGCATAAATGCTTGTAGAAACTAACAGCACTACAGCAATATTGCTACTACTACTTTTTAAGAACCAAAAAACCAACAGCATCAGACCATTAATCAATAGCGGACGACGCAGAATTCGCCAGACGCGCAGCGAAAATAAATTGACGCAAACTGCATATAGATACTGGGCACAACTACTAAGTCGCATCAGCAGCACCGAAATTGCCGCTCCCAGCAGGCCAAATTTTGACACTAAAAAGACACCCAAAATACTGGCAGTGACCGTGGTTGTCAGCACCTCACGCATATTGATCTTTTCAAAGTGATTTGCTACCAACAAATAGCTCAGAGGACGGCTAAAAGACGATGCGATTAATCCAACTGACACAATACAGAGCGGGATAGTGGCAGCACTAAAGTCTGACTTTTGATACACCAAAGCCAACAAATCTCCGCCAAAAAACGGCATACCAATAGTGATGGGCAGAGCTACAAAACAAAGCATCTCAATAATTCGCTCAGACAACTGACGCTGCTTCCGTAAACCTAGCCCCACCGTCTTTGTCATACTTGGGAACACGCCCACCGTTAAGCTGCTAGAAAGAATATCAAACGGCTGCATCAACTGCACAATTGATCCGTATAACCCTACAACTATTTCCCCACCCAGCAACGACAGAATCATCAGCTGCATCCGAGTGTTAATCACGGCCACGCCCTCAATGGCAATGAAGGTTCGAACTGATTTGAGTGCGGTTTGAATGAACTCCCACGAAATTTTCCACTTGGGTGTCACCATTCGCAGCACCAAACCCCACTCAATCAAGAGAATCAGCACTTCTGAAATGACGGTGATAAAGGCGAGATCTATCACCCCATACCCTGCCCGCATAGCCCAAATCATGACAACTAGGCGCAAGATATAAATAGGCACCGTACTGATGGTAATCAAATACATCTTCTCTTTAGCTTGGAAGACGGATTCTGTAATATTAGAAATGGCAAAGGGGAAAATTGCCAGCCCCATCACATAACAAACCATTGAGGTGTCGGCCTTGTAAGGCAAGATAAAAATCAGCCCCGCCAGCATGGCATATCCGACAAAGCAAAAAAACAGTTGCAGTAGAGTGCCGCTCACTAGATAAGTCGGCGTCTCCTCTGGGTTACGCGACAGTTCACGCGTAAATAGAACCTTAAACCCTTGAGAGGCAAGGCTCATAAAAATAAAATAGTAGCTAAAGGCCAGAAGATATTGACCTAACTCATAAGGCCCTAGAACTCGGGCAATAGATGCACTCAACACAAACGTCGCTATACTCTGAGTCAGTCGAGTAACTAGAATCGAAAGAGAATTTCCAAGTAATCGACGTCCTAGCATTAGCAGATCTAATTCCAATAAAAGTTCGTAAACTGAGTAGGTCAATCAGGCAAACCGAAGATACCCTAACAGTTTGATAGTTTTTGGGAAAGGGTAGCCTCGCCACTCTTTCTCCAAAACTATCAGATTTAATTTAACCCTGAACCTTTAGGGGAAGCCGTGGATGAGAGACGAGTTTCATAAGCAAATTTATTTTTGCTGAGATAGTATTGCCAGCGCCGAGATAAAATGGCCTTGAGCTGTAGGCTAAAGTGGACAAAGAAATAGGGGTTACGACCCATTTCAATCAGCGTTTGGAGCAGCTTTTTCTGCTTCAGAGCCTCAACTACGCGGTAATAGGCTCGGCTGCGTTCAAACACCTTGAGATTATGTGAAAGTGCTTGCGCTAACTGAGGGTTATTTTTAATTTCTGGCTGTTGCAAGAAACGTTGAGCCGCACGGCAATACCCGTTTAGCCGCGCTACTTTGCTTTGTTTTACCAGCGAACCGGGACGGAATCGATAGTAATAGTAGGCGTCGGGAATGAGAACATAGCGGGCTCCGATCGCCAAACATTTGAGGTAGAGCCAAAAATCTTGCCCCATCCGCAGGCTAAGATCATATTCAATGTGGTGATGGGTGAGGAAGCTGCGCTTGATCAGTGGCTTACTCAAACCCAAATGTAATCCCTTCTGGCCATATACATCTGTTTGGACAAAGAAGACTGGATCAATTCGTTGAGGGCTAGGGAAATCGTGACCACTCTCCCGAATTAGAGTGCTGCGGGGAGTATCTTCTCCGTCTTGAATGAAGTAGAGGTCGTCTGCTACCATGTCTGCTCGTTCGGCATAAGCGACTTGCAGCAGGCGCTCTAGCCGTTCTGGGGCATACCAGTCATCGGAGTCCAAAACGGCAATCCATTCGCCTCGGGCAGCTTGAATAGCTCGGTTACGGGCACCCGCAGCGCCCATATTTTGCTCATTCACAAAGATTCGCAGTCGGCTGTCTTGGAATTGTTGGGCGACAGCAACCGTACCGTCGGTCGAGCCATCGTCCACCACAATGACTTCAATATGCTTCAGAGTTTGCTCAAGCGCCGACTGGATCGATTGAGCAATGTAAGCTTCGGTATTGTAGGCCGGAATAATCACCGATATGAGTGGGATGACCGGTGTAGCTGCGGCAGAATTCATAAACGATGACCCTCAATAATCTCAGCTAAATTCATCTCACGCTAATTTCAGCAGTCAGTTGATGAACGTCGGGGGGCTTGAACAAGGGGCTTAAGTCCCTTGTTCAAGTCTGGATGGCAATTACCATACAGGGTTAAATCCCAACTGGAGCTTTGCGAACAGACGCATCAAGGAGTGAGGTGCCGTCGTAATTTTCGGGAATCGGAGCATTGAGCAGTTCTCGAATGGTGGGCGCGACATCTAGCCCCTGCCCTGGTCGGAATTGGGAATTGGGAATGATCCCAGGGCCTTTTAGCATGATGAATCCGTTAGAGCGATGTCCACCCGAGCGGAAGTGAGGAATGGGGCCAATGCGGCCAAAGTCGGGGCTGTCCACCACATCGGTAATCACTTCTTCCCACACCACTACGAGGTCAGCATCTGACAAGTTGTGATCGTCGAAGGGCGATCGCCGGGGGCGAGAGATTTGCTTGACCATCGACTTGCCTGTCCGGGCATCCTTGAGACGGAAGATCATCTCCGTCAGTTCGTTGCACACGGAGTCGTAGTCTTCTGGTGCAACGTTACCATTGCTTTCTCGACCTTTTACGTTAATTCGTACATGTCCATCAGCAAAATAAGGTAAGGCAAAGGCAGTCATCTCAGGCCACAACGGGCGATACCACATCGCTGGCATCCAGAAGAGCGGAGCCTTTTGATCCATTAGGGCATAAGGAGACTCTAGACCGTTGTGCCGAGACCGTAAGAAATTGCTGGGGAGTAGCGGACGGAGGAAGCGCTTAATCGGGTTGGATTCATAGTTGCGAGCCCACACTTCACCCATCCAAGACTTGCGGAACGGATGTTCGATCATTTTCGACGGCGGCTGATTTACATCGCCAGGGGCGATCGCCACCTTGCCGGGGAAGCTATAGCGATACATCAGCTCAGGCAAAACAGCCATGCTGAGCAAGTCTGTATAGTTTGCCCCCATTCCGTGCGGCGAAAAGATCACCACATAGGCATCTTCGGGAGCTTCTGCTAAAATTTCACCCACTGCCTTATCGATATCTTCGAACGCTTCTAGCATTAAAGGGCCAGCAGGCTTGCCTTGCGCTTCATAGACTGGATGGTCGGGGTGGGTGTACCACAAATCATGACCTGCCGTGTGGGCTTCACCAAAACCGACTACGAAGAGATCCCAGTTTTCCTGCTTCATGTAGTCGCGACAAATCTTAGAGCGAACCTCAGTACTGGCTTTAATTGCTCCTGGCAACCATTTCTCGTATTTTTTATCCCACCAAATGCCTGTGTCTTTATATAAAACCGTATTCTCGCCATACTCTTGAATCAAGTTGGGCAGCAATTCGGGAGGGTTAGAATGGCTGGGAGTAAAGGGGTAGTGCCCGCCCCAAGCCAGCGTTTGTAGCCCATTAACTTTGCTAGACAAGCCAGATGTAGGGGGGTCGAGAACAAACACCCGATAGTCGTCTTCTAAGGCATAAAACGGCGGATGTTGCTCAAAGTCACACCCAACTTGAAGAATATCTCGACTGACCTCGTAACCGTTGGGGTAGAACTTTGAAGTCCCCCAGAACCCCGTCTGATCTGGCATACAGCCAGTCCAAGTCATGGCCCACAGACGTTCTGTAGAAGCGGCGGGGGTAGGGACATCAGAATAATTAACAATGTTATTGAGGCGGCCATAGGCACCTTGTTGGCGCACTTGGCTAATATTTTTGAGATGCCCCTGCGCCATATACGCTTCTAAAAGTTTGGGGTCAGCAGCATCTAATCCTATAGCAATTACCGAGCTTCTCACTCTATCCTCCAATCTAAAATTACTTTGGTAGACTCCGGAAACCGAAGAGCATCTCTTAAAGTATTGCAACAGTCATATCTGGACGTTAAGAGTCCATAAGAACTGCTCGCGTCCAACATCGCCTCAGCGGCAACTCCATTTAGTTCAATACCTGCTTGCGCGCCAGAGGATATGCATTTTTGAACGCTATTTTTTGAACCCTATGTGAAACTGCCCAGTTTACACAGGCTACAGTTTAGTCATAATAGTCAAGCTTGCGGGCGCTATCTACATTCCAACTGGTCTCTTCATAAAAACTTCGCATTAAACATCACCATAGCCGCTTCTCCTCAAGAAACTGTGAAGCCTGTGATTGATTCCTAAATGATGACTAAATTTCTCTAGACTCGGTTTAATGGTGGATTAAGTATTGACGTTGGCACAAAATAATGCGAGGTGATCACGGGGCTAATTGAGGTGTTCCTGTGAGGAACCGATAAAGATCGAGGGGTTACTGCTCACGACCCACAGTGGGTCTGCAACAATCGTCCTAGAAGCACCCTGCCTTGATCTATCCACACCCACGATCAAATTGTTCTTATGCTAGTTAAACTGTTTTACGGATTGGCGATCGCACTGCTAACGACATGGGCAGTAATTTCAGTGCCCGTAAACGCCCAGCAGGGTACTTGCAGCCCCGCCTATCCCGATGTCTGTATTCCACTCGCCCCGCCTGATCTGGACTGTGGAGAGATCTCGGCACGGCGATTTAGAGTATTGCAGCCTGATCCTCATCGGTTTGATGGCGATAAAGATGGCATTGGCTGTGAACAGTAAAGAATTTTGTTTCAAAGACTGTAACCTAGTATTCTCCGCGAGGATTACGTCAGAATATGGTGTGATGCCACAGTATATGGTGTGATACCTCAGTGTATTAAGCCGCTGTGAACTACGTCTCAACACCGAATTAACGGACTCCTCAAGTTACCTTTGACCATGCATGTTTTATTTTGCTTGGGGGCGATCGCCCTCAATACCGCTACTCTCAGTACCGCCACTCTCAATACCGCTACTCTCAGTACCGCCACTAGCCTCAGTCCTGCTGCGAATTTTACTAACGTTGGCTTTACTAATGTTGCTAGAGTGAGCTATCGCGCTACTTTAGGGGCTGCGATCGCCATGACTCCGCTTCCTCCAACTCAAGCCAGCGTGACTGGAACGGTCTTCTACCTGCCACGAATTGCCTTGCCTCCCAATAGCGTGGTTGAAGTAGAGCTGCAAGACGTCTCGCGTCAAGATACTGCCGCCATCGTTTTGGGCCAGCAAACCATTACCTCCAACGGCAGGCAGGTGCCATTCCAGTTCGAAATCCCCTACGACCCGGCTTTAGTCCAGGAAGGGAACATTTATGTGGTTCGCGCCCAAATTCGTGCAGACGGGCAGCTGCTGTTTACCAGCACCTCCCGCTATGCCGTGATTACAAACGGCCATCCCAATAGTGCAGATGTTCAGGTCGATCCGGTGAGGTAGACGCTCATCGCGGGGAGCATCACGTTTAGGGATAGAAGCTCAACTGCGGCAAGCCTAGCGTTTCCTCCCAGCCCATCATCAAGTTGAGGCACTGCACAGCCTGCCCTGCTTGCCCTTTGAGCAAATTATCAATTGCCGACATGACAATCACCCGGCCCGTGCGGGGATCGAGTTCAATCCCGATGTAGCACAGGTTAGTGCCACATGCCCATTTGGTTTGGGGATAGATGCCGCTAGGCAATACTCGCACCCAAGGACATGAGCGGTAAAACGCTTGGTAAATAGTCAGCATATCGTCGCGCACCAGACCCGGATCGCGCATGGTGGCGTAGATTGTCGCGAGGATGCCCCGCACCATTGGGATCAGGTGCGGCGTGAATTGCACCATGACTTCGTGTCCGGCTAGGTCGCTGCAAATTTGCTCAATTTCGGGGGTATGGCGGTGACGCCCCCCCACACCATAGGCTCCCAGTGAATTGTCAGCTTCGGCTAGCAGCATAGCCACTTTGGGCGGCTGGCGACCCCCACCGGACGTACCAGATTTGGCATCAATTACGGCGGTTTCCGGGACAATTAACCCCTGCTTTAGCAGCGGCGCTAGCCCCAGCAGACTGGCGGTGGGGAAACAGCCCGGACAGCCGACTAGTTGGGCATCGGCAATTCGATCGCGATACAGTTCGGGTAAGCCATACACGGCTGTTTGGGCGGTGGCATAGTCATCGCGATCGCTGCCATACCAGGTTTTGTAGGTGTCGAGTTCGCTAAAGCGGTAGTCTGCCGACAGATCTAGAACTTTACAGCCCTTTTCCAGCAGGCGGGGAGCCATTTTCAGCGCCAGCCCATTCGGCAGCGATAGAAACACAATGCGGCAGCGATCGCCAATTACCTCAAGATCCACTGGTTCTACAACCAAGCTGATCCGATGCCCTAAGTGAGGATAAATTTCGGAAAATGGCTTCCCAGCCGTGCTGTCGCCCCCCAAATACACAAGTTCAAGCAGGGGGTGATCGACCAACAGCCGCACCAGTTGAATGCCGCCATAGCCCGATGCGCCAATAATCCCGACAGGTATACGCTCTGAATCACCCATGATGGCTGGCCTTTAACAAATGTCGTTATGTAGAGTGGCTTTGGTGAGAATTTAGTGCCTAAAAATTCAGTTCCTGAAAATCCAGGGTCTAAGAATCTCTTGGCTGAGGATTAAGCATCAGTAGCCTAACGCGATGTGCAACTAAGATTTCCCCTCATCCCCTAACCCCTTCCCCCACTAGTGGAGAAGGGTAATAGATCTGGCTTTAGCCCCTCTCCCGCTCTGGGAGAGGGGTTGGGGTGAGGGCGGTTTGGGAAAGTTGAACATGGCGTTAGCCTAACAATAGACCAAGCTGAACCCCGGTTCGATCTGAATTTTTGTCTGATTTCTGTCAGCGATCTCGAACCAATCATTCTGCCATTTAGCCGCATTTTGGTTCACGCTGGATTGCCTCACCCAAACAGAACGCCCTCATCATAACGCCCGAACCCCAGATGAGATAGCGGAACGAGATACAATTGGACTAGAAGAGAACTTTAAAAAAGTTAACAGTTTTATTCTTTTCAACTAGGATAGTTAGGAACTTTCCGTGGAACCGCTTCAACCCAACGAAACCAAACTCTTGAATTCCCATCCCCCCTTTCAATTTGACTCGATTGAGTCTGCTTTAGCAGACTTGAAAGCGGGGCGCATGCTGGTGGTCGTAGATGATGAAAACCGCGAAAACGAGGGTGATCTAATCTGCGCCGCCCAGTTTGCCACGCCCGACATGATTAATTTCATGGCCGTAGAAGCGCGCGGGCTGATTTGTCTCGCTATGACTGGCGAGCGGCTCGATCAGCTCGATTTGCCGTTAATGGTCAGTGCCTACACCGACGAGAGTGAACAGACTGCCTTTACCGTCAGCATTGATGGCGCTGTCCATCTGGGCGTTTCGACTGGTATTTCGGCTGACGATCGCGCTCGTACCATTCAGCTGGCACTAAACCCAGCTAGCAAGCCCAGCGACCTGCGCCGCCCAGGGCATATTTTCCCATTGCGCGCTAAGGATGGGGGCGTGCTCAAACGGGCAGGCCACACCGAAGCCGGGGTAGATTTGGCTCAGATGGCGGGACTGTATCCGGCGGGTGTAATTTGCGAAATTCAAAACCCCGATGGGTCGATGGCGCGGCTGCCCGAGCTAATCCATTATGCTCAGCGCCACGGATTGAAGCTGATCAGCATTGCGGATCTAATTAGCTACCGCTTGCAGCATGAGCGGTTCATTCGGCGAGAGGCCGTGGCAGATATGCCAACCCAGTTTGGCTTGTTCAAAATCTATGCCTACCGCAATATATTAGACGGGTCAGAGCATGTAGCGATCGTCAAAGGTGATCCCGCTACGTTTAAAGACCGCTCTGTGCTGGTGCGAGTCCACTCCGAATGTCTGACTGGGGATGCCCTCGGGTCTCTGCGCTGTGACTGTCGCATGCAGCTTCAGGCCGCGCTGAAAATGATCGACAGCGCTGGGGTAGGTGCTGTGGTCTATCTGCGGCAAGAAGGGCGTGGGATTGGGCTAATCAATAAGCTTAAAGCCTACTCTCTGCAAGATATGGGGCTAGATACCGTAGAGGCGAATCAGCGGCTAGGCTTCCCCGCCGACCAGCGCAACTATGGCATGGGTGCCCAAATTCTCAATGACATTGGCGTGCAAAAATTCTGCCTGATTACCAATAACCCTCGCAAAATTGCTGGACTCAAGGGCTATGGGCTAGAAATGGTCGATCGCGTGCCGCTGATTATCGAAGCCACCAGCTACAACGCCGACTATTTGGCGACTAAAGCCGAAAAGCTAGGCCATTTGATGCTGCAAACGTATCTGCTAACCGTAGCAATTCAGTGGCAAGATGATCCCAGCATCACAGAGCGCTACGATCGCCTCGAAAAACTTCGCTATCTGGCAAAAGCGCACAATCTGCTGGTGCAAGAAGAGGCTCGCCCGGTGGCGATCGCGCTCTTCAACCGAGCTTCGTTGATTGTTCACTTTGGCTTTGACCAATCTCATCCGCTGCCCGCTGACTGGTATCAACATCGCGATCATCCAGCCGTCGATCCCTATGGGGGAGCGATCGCCGAAATCCTTGACGACCTGGCAACCTGGCCAACAATTCAGCAGTTAGAGTTCATGGTCTCTCCCGGCACCGACCCAATGATGAACCTGCAAGTCCAGATCGATCGGCAACTCTTCCGGCTCGATCATGCGCCTACCGCCGTTCGTCCTTCTCAGATCTGCAACGGGTGGGAGACACAGCGGATTTATGTGTTTTCCAATCACATCTCCGCCGACTAAGCTGGTGGCCGACTAGACTGGTGGCGACGAATCACTCAGCCGGTAAGTTGGGATCTTGTTTTCCCTTAGGCTTCATATTATTCAACGCCTGAGCCGCTGCTTGCTCCAGAATTTTCTGCATATCATTCGGCGACATGCTGGTAGCAGGTTTAGCGGTAGCAGGTTTAGTCATATTGGGCTGAGTCCCTGCGGACTGGTCAGCAAACTTTTGTCGAGGCTTGTCCGTCCAGCCACATTTAGCACAGACCTGACGTCCAGACGACTTTAAAGGTAATCCCAATCGATAATTGCACTTTGGGCATTGTTCGAGCGGCATAGGCTACGCGTCAACCAGAGCAACTAGACAGTACTTAAATTTTAAAGGCGATCGCCCGCTATGAGCGTCCCAAAAGCTGCCGCAGCCGGATTTTAGCTGTGACATACAGGGGTAGCTGATAGTATTCGACGGCTAGCCAGCTCACGATTAGCAAATGCGTAAAAAATGTGCAGCCTAACCAGACGGCAGGAAACCATGCCCCCTGACTGCCGGGTAACGGCGGAAACGTATGAGCCGATAGCCAGATTAGGCCAGATGGTAGCACCAGCAACACCACTCCCACGACCCCCAGCACCAGGGTCAAGTTGCGGTCTTGCTGATACACCGACTGCCATCTCCAGCCGTTCCAGCGCCAAGCCATCGGCTGAGAACTGTCTACCACCTGAATCGACTGGGTGGTTAAGTTTGCCGTAAAAATATGGCGACAAAAATTACAGGCAAACGCATCCATTAGCGTCAGTTCTGCAATCTGCCCATGGCGGCAAACTGGACAGATATAGCTATCTTGCAAACACAGCTGCCGTTTTTCCGATGCAGCCTGGGCCTGAGATTTTGCCTGGCGGGAAGCCGCTGGTTCAGGGGATGACATCATAGGACTGGCACCTAGAGAGCACTCAACAATGGGCTAACATCCCCAACTTCTCGCACCACTTCCACGCCGTTTTCTTCAAAAATCACGCGGGGCTCTTGGCTGCCCCTCATCTCAATTCGCTTCACGAGCACGCTGCCGTTGCCAATATAATCGCCAACACTGACCGGGCGACTGGTATGTTCGTTAGGAACTTCCACAATGATGCTCAGGCGATCGCCCACATGAACAGCACCACTGATCCGAATTTGCCGAGCCAGACTAGAGGATCGAATCGCAGGCTCAGCCGGAATAGCTGCACCTGTTGGGGCAACGGCAACGGTAGGCAGCGCACCGTTGGGTAATGGGCGCGAGGGCAACGGGAGCTGTACGGCTGGAGTCAGGGTTCTAGGGCTTTGCAGTAGCTGGGGAGCGGCTGGCGCAGCAGTCGAGGGGGCTGCTGGCGCTACCACCACTCTAGGATTGACGGCAAGCGATGCAAACGGGTTACTGCGACCTGCACGCACTTGCGGTAACCGCCTCAGGGGATCTGTTTTGGAAATTAGGCTTTCGGGCAACGTTCCCTCCGGCAGAGTGTTTGCGGCGGCAGCAGCTGGAGTGGCG
>JAYUYI010000677.1:0-7241 GCA_043752545.1 Thermoleptolyngbya sp. | reverse complement strand
TGTTGCTCTGACGGCACCTGCCATCAGCGGTTAAATCTAGCTGCGGCTATCGATAGTCTTTGACATCAGCGCCCTTCAGCAATGGAGGGCGCTTTTTTGTAGGGAGCCTTTGAGCGGAAGCTACAGATCCCGCAGCCAAACCGCTAGCGCGTTCAATGAATGGGCGGCTGCACAGCGCGTTGCACCATACTTAACGTAATCTCTGCGATTAATGCCAGCAGCGCCACTGGAATCGCCCCAACTAGTAAAATAGCGCTATCGTACAGCGAAAACCCCAGCACAATAAATGTCCCCAATCCACCCGCTCCAATAAAGGCAGCAAGCGTAGCACTGGCGATCACTTCTACAGTGGCTGTTTTGATGCCAGCGATAATCACAGGTAGCGCTAGCGGTACTTCAACCGATCGCAACACTTGACTAGCACTCATTCCCATACCGTAAGCGGCTTCGCGGATCATTGGATCAATGGTGCGAAAGGCCACATCGGTACTGATTAAAATCGGCGGCATGACCAAAAGAGTGAGAGCGATCGCCGCCGACTGGAAGCTCAGCCCAAAATAAGGGATCGATAAAAATAGGATCGCCAGACTGGGGATCACCCGCAGGGCATTGAACCCATTGATCAGCACCAGTGACGCAGATCGCGATCGCGCGCTCCACAGTCCTAGCGGTAGCCCTAACACCAGGCCGACTAACAACGGCACAGCAACCAGCATCAAATGCTGCTGCAAGGCATTCAAAAAATCTTGGAAATGAATGATCGTATAGTCATATGCCTGAGAAAAAACGCCCACGGGGTTGGTACCTCCAAGGAATAATTTGAATCATTCAACGTCCTAAGTCCCATTACATCTATCACATAGAATGTTTCAGCGGCTCCATTCCCGATTACCATATACATAGAATGTGAGCTTTCAACTGTGTAGCTATTCCTCAAATTCCCATGCGTGTGTTTGTTTTACTCTTTAATGCCGGGACGGATAACGAGGGAATTCACACTTTAAAACTCAAAGACGGCGATCGCAATGTCATCTTGATGTTTGAATCAGAAGATGATGCGGTGCGCTACGGGTTGATGCTAGAGGCGCAGGATTTTTTAAATCCAGCCGTTGAGTGTCTTGAATCCGAAGAGATTGATGAGTTTTGTCAAGATTCTGCCTACGAGTCTATTTTGGTGCCAGAGGGAACGCTAGCAATGCCTCCAGAAACTAATCTGGAGACTACCGATTGGCAGCTTGAAGGGGCGAAGTTGCCCAAAACGGGTGATGCTGTGGATTTTTCTGATCTGGAGCTTGAGCGCTTGCGGCAGCGCTTAGAAGGGCTACTGTAGTAAAGATTGCAATGCAAAACCTTTCAAATTCGGGCTTGCCAGCTATTGCCGAACGGGGTCACCTCCTGACAGAGCAGGAAAATCCAGCAAGCCGAGACCTAGATCAACTGTCGGCGGTTGAAATTGTAGAGCTGTTCAACCGAGAAGATGCCCGGGCGATCGCCGCTGTTAACCATGCCCGCATCGACCTTGCCGCTGCCATTGACCTAGCTACAGCAGCACTGCGTCGAGGCGGCAAGCTGTTTTATATTGGCGCAGGTACGAGTGGACGGTTAGGCGTGCTAGATGCATCTGAGTGTCCGCCCACGTTTTGCACCTCTCCCGAATTGGTACAAGGGATCATTGCAGGCGGTGCGGGAGCATTGGTGCGGAGCTCAGAGGACTTAGAGGACCGGGCAGAAGATGGCGCAGCGGCGATCGCCCATCATCAGATTCATAGCCTGGATGTCGTCGTTGGAATTACGGCGGGAGGAACAACGCCCTTTGTCCACGGGGCACTTGCAGCCGCACGACAGCGCGGGGCGGCTACCGTCTTCATCGCCTGCGTCCCCGTCGAGCAGGTCAGTATTGAAACAGATGTAGATATTCGCTTGCTGGTTGGACCCGAAATTTTAGCAGGCTCTACCCGGTTAAAAGCTGGCACCGCTACGAAGCTAGCGCTTAATATTCTTTCCACTGGAACTATGGTAAAACTGGGCAAAGTCTACGGCAATCGCATGGTAGACGTAGCCGTTACCAACCAAAAACTACGCGATCGCGCCCTCAAAATGCTCACGGATCTCACAGGTCTAAGTCGAAGCGACGCAGATGCACTATTAGAAAAGAGCCATCGACGCGTCAAACTAGCGCTGTTGATGCACTGGACAGGACTGGGCGTGGAGGCGGGTGAGCAGCTGCTAGCTAACCATCAGGGCAATTTGAGGCAGGCAGTGGACGCCCTCGGGGTGAAGAGTCAACAGCAGACAAACGCAGATTCAGACGGATAGCGATTTAGCTATCTCCTCCAATAGATTACGCGATACAAAGCTTAACGATCACATCTCAGTAGATATACAAGACTGTAGGTAGCCCTAACAAAACCACACCGTTAAACTATTGACATCAATCATTTTCTGGCCAAACCAAAAAATGACTCATAGCCTCAAGCAAGCATTACGCTGTAGGTCTGCTCGATTTGGGGAACTGGTCGAGTAATGGATCTTGCAGAGCACGCTGTGCAGGAGGCGATCGCCTGAGCGAAGGGACGTCTCTGCTTCCACCATGCTGTAAATTACCGAGATCTGGGAGCCAGTTGAGTCGCTTCCAAGACTTGCAATTCACAAGATTTCTGTAATTTACCTAGACTATACATATATTTTAGGGATCTTTTTAGGTTTAGCTGGCCCTAACGGACTGCACATAAAAACCTCTTGACATCCTTTCATTAAACTCTCATGACCACTACCCTTTTAATTTTGACAGTTGCCTTGGCCATTTTGGGCTGGGGTTTCTCTCGGGCTAGGCCATTCGGTCAGCTCGGAATTTTAGCTTGGCTACAGTCGGTGGCGTTAGTGGCTCCCTGGCTGCTATTTTTTGGGCTATTTGCCCTAGGCATTTATCTCAACTTAGCAGGCATTTTATTTCTAAACCTCGCATCCATTGCGCTTTACATCTATCTCGGCCATCGCCTGCGCACCCAAGGACGCGATCAGCCATCGGTGCGGTCTGCATCCGTCGTTCCAGACCACTCAAACGCAGAATCAGATCCGTTACTGAGTGCTAAGGATTTGGCTAACGATCCCAAGGCATCGGAGGCAAGTCGCCTTAACGTTGCGGCTAATACTACATCGCAACCCGTCGAAGCTGCCAAAATTCCGGCAGATGATTTACAGGCGATCCAGACTATTTTTGGGATCGATACTTTTTTCATCACAGAATCTATCCCTTATCAAGATGGAGCTATCTTTAAAGGCAACTTGCGGGGTGAGGTGGAGACCACCCATGCCCGCCTCACGGCAAATTTGCACGCAAAGGTGGGCGATCGCTACCGCCTATTCTTGGTCAAAGGCCCAGATGAACGACCCGTTGTGGTCACGTTGCCTAGTACAAACGACCCGCCCGTGACCACCCTAGCCCAATGGGGTTTGGCCAGCGTGCTGGCAACCGTCACGTTAGCAACCTGTTTAGAATCAGCGGGGTTGCTGCAAGGGTTTGATCTGTTTGCCGATCTAAATCGAGTTCAAGAAACGCTGCCGTTAGGGCTAGGCATTGTTTTAACGCTAGTAGCTCACGAAGTCGGCCATCGGCTGCTGGCGCGACGCGACGCAATTCGGCTCAGTCCGCCATTCTTCATTCCTACCCTACAAATTGGCTCGTTTGGTTCAATTGTTCGGTTTGAATCACTTTTGCCCAATCGAAATGTGTTGTTTGATATTGCTGTAGCGGGGCCTTTAGCTGGAGGGGGAATAGCGTTCGCAATGGTCATTCTCGGTTTATCATTGTCTCATCAGGGTAGCCTATTTCAAATTCCATCTGAGTTCTTTCAAGGTTCGATCTTAGTAGGAACTCTGGCGCGGGTGGTATTGGGTAATACGCTACAAGAGTCTTTGGTAGACGTTCATCCGTTAGTCGTGATGGGTTGGGTTGGGTTGGTGATCACTGCCATCAACCTCATGCCTGCCGGGCAACTAGACGGTGGACGAATCGTTCAAGCCATCTACGGGCGCAAAATAGCAGGACGAACCACAATAGCCACACTAGTTGTACTGGGGCTGGCCTCATTGGTTAATCCATTAGCATTATACTGGGCAGTCTTAATCCTGTTTTTGCAGCGCGATTTAGAACGTCCAGCGCTGAACGAGCTTTCTGAACCAGATGATGCCCGAGCAGCCCTAGGGTTGCTGGTTTTGTTCTTAATGGCAGCGACGTTGCTACCCCTCACGCCGGGATTAGCGGGTCGCTTAGGTATTGGAGGCTAGTCCATGACGTTACTTCCCCCTGTTTCGCTGATTTTAGACATCACAGCCCTAGTGGGCGGCTCTCAACGAGAGTGGCGTGAGTTCTCGCGAGTAGGGAGAACTCACATTCCCCAAGCGGTGTATGAAGAAATGCGGCTGTTGTTTGATCGGTCTCCAGATCCCGATTTAGAAGCACTGTGCAAAGCCTTTAACCACTTTTATCCCACGAGTGGATGGCAAATTACCGATATCCATGCCCACCATCCGACATTGACCGCAACCGGACACGGGTTAACGCATCGCACCCGAATTTCGCTAGCGGCGGCTCGCTGTGCCTATGCTTTGGCCCTAAATTCTCCTACTCACCTAATCGTATTGGTGACGCGCAATCAACCGATGCTGCAACGGATAGCGGAGATTTCTTTGGCTAATCTTTGTGCTATCGATGCTGGAGACCTGCTGCAATGGAGCCGAACGGGGCAGCGTCCCATAGCGGTCAGCCAGAAATTGCACCAGCTACGTGCTACGACTGCCGCAGTTCCTACCCCAGGGGTGGTGGGAGCTGCGGAGCCACGCACGTCGCCTTCACGGCTCACAAGTTCGCCGTCCACTCGTTCGTCGCTGACCCGGCCTGCTTCTACCCAGGCTGCGGCTACTCGATCTGCTCCTGCCCGACCTGCTCCTGCCCGGTCTACAGCGTATGGCTCTGGACAAACTGAACCGCGCTTCCAGTCGCGGACGGCACGGGGGATGCCCACTTGGGCATCACAGCTGGTTTCCTTGAGTTTAGTGCTCGGTTGCTTGGCGATCGCCGAGTGGTTATTGTGGGGGATTGGCCATCAAACCGGCTGGTTAGATCTTTTGCGCCAGCCGCTTGATCCAGTTCAGCAAAAATCAAAGTAAGTGAATTAAACCAATTAAACGAAGACTGGTTGGGGTGACAGGTGGAAACGGTTAGCAGAAAAACTTGGCAGGAAGGACTAAACGCCCTTGTATTGATCGGGCCAGTAAGGATACAGTCAGCAGAGCGCGCGATGGATGGCAGATGGTGATGCCATCCGCGCCGTTGACCTTCATTTGCAACCCTGACATCGTAATGACCCCCGTAGATTCCACTGCCCTTAGTCGGACTCCGCTTTACAACCTTGTCCTAGAGCACAAGGCTCGCATGACACCGTTTTCGGGGTGGGAAATGGCGGTGCAATTTAGCGGCATTTCCCAAGAACACCAGGCCGTACGCGATCGCGCTGGGATGTTTGATATTTCCCACATGGGCAAGTTTGTTCTAACAGGCGTAAATCTGCTAGAGCAGCTCCAGCCGCTGGTGCCGTCTAATTTACTGCCGCTTCAGGCTGGAGAAGCGCAGTACACTGTCTTGCTCAATCCCCAGGGCGGCATTGTGGATGACCTGATTGTTTATTACCAGGGGCACACCGTCAACGACACCCAGCGAGTCAGCCTAATTGTCAACGCGGCCACCACCCTCAAAGATAAAACTTGGCTGCTAGAGCATTTGGATCTAGCCGC
Organism: Thermoleptolyngbya sp.; assembly: GCA_043752545.1. Classification (GTDB taxonomy): domain Bacteria; phylum Cyanobacteriota; class Cyanobacteriia; order Elainellales; family Elainellaceae; genus CASBQJ01. The sequence continues at coordinate 1,448 of JAYUYI010000677.1, read as the reverse complement.
TGTCGAGTTTCAAGATATTTCTCTAGAAAAGGCATTAATAGCTGTCCAGGGTCCCGCCGCCGTAGATCTGCTTCAGCAGATAGTCACAGCAGATCTCGGTAGCGTCAAGCGATTTGGGCATGTGGAGAGCAGCGTGCTGGGGCAACCCGGATTTTTGGCACGGACGGGCTACACCGGAGAAGACGGGTTTGAAGTGATGGTAGACGCATCGGCGGGACAAGACCTGTGGCGATCGCTGCTCTCCCTCGATGTTCTACCCTGCGGCCTAGGAGCGCGAGACACCCTGCGCCTAGAAGCCGCCATGGCGCTATATGGGCAAGACATCAACGACAGCACTACTCCTCTAGAAGCTGGGCTAAACTGGCTTGTCCATCTCGACCAAAAAGGCGACTTTATAGGCCGCGCTGCATTAGAACAACAAAAGCAAATCGGCGTCTCCCGTCGCCTAGTCGGGCTACAAATGCCAGGGCGTAACATTGCCCGCCACGACTACCCCGTGCTGCACAACGGCACGTCTGTCGGCATTGTCACCAGCGGCACCCAGTCTCCCACCTTAGGCTACCCAATCGCCCTCGCCTATGTCCCCACCCCATTATCCAAAATTGGCCAAGCTCTAGAGGTCGAAATTCGCGGCAAGCCTTATCCCACAGCCGTAGTAAAACGTCCATTTTATAAGCGAGCGTAGTATCCATCATGAGCTTTGACTACCCTGACGATTTGAGATACCTCGATTCCCACGAGTACGTGCGATTAGAGGGCGATATCGCTACGATTGGCATTTCTGCGTTTGCTGTCGATCAGCTAGGTGACATCGTTTTTCTAGAACTGCCTGAAACTGGCACTGACTTAGAAAAGGGTGAAACCTTTGGTACCGTGGAATCGGTAAAAGCTGTAGAAGACCTAAAAGCCCCCATCTCGGGTAATGTCATCGATCGCAATGAACGCCTTTTAGAAGCCCCCGAAGAACTGGCCAACGATCCCTATGGGGAAGCCTGGATGCTCAAAATCCACATCAGTAACCTCGGTGATCTAGACGATGCGATGACGGCTGAAGAGTATCGGGCGCTGGTGGAAGGAGGTTAGGGGAAGGAGGAAGGATGAAAGAATTAATCTGCTGAATGCTTAGCCGTGTCCCAAATTCATTACACCCCAAAACGTTACAAATTATTGCAGAATAGTCAAAGTAGAGTCATTCCTTGAGGCTGCTGATCTGGAGTCTTAAGATGTTGGCGGTTATTTTGAACGGTTAACTAGGTTAGCTTTTCTTGACGGAAGCTTGCCTATTTTTTAGTCCCTCACGATTTCTAGAGCATTTCCTATGTCGCCTGAGTCTTCTCTTTATCCTCAGACCGTACCCCAAGTCGTTGAGGGAGCATCTACAGCCAACGGTAGTGCCCAAGATGAGGCGATCGCCTCTCTATCCTCGGCCTCTCTATCGTCATTAGACA
>JAYUYI010000676.1:0-2897 GCA_043752545.1 Thermoleptolyngbya sp. | reverse complement strand
ACCATTAGCCCCAACAAAATCACGCCCGACACCAAAAAATCGACCAGGCTCACCAGCACCGTACTGAGAGGCACTAATAATCGCGGAAAATAGATTTTAGAAACTAAATTGGCATTGCTGACCAGGCTAGTGCTGCTTTCCGCGAGGGCGTTGGCGAACAGTTGCCAAGGCAAGAGCGCGGCAAATACCAAAATCGGATACGGCACACCTCCGGCTGGCAATTTGGCAATGTTGCTGAATACCACCGTAAATACCACCATGGTTAGAAATGGCCGCAGTAATGCCCACAGTATCCCGATCGCCGTTTGTTTGTAGCGGACTAAAATGTCTCGCCAGACCAAAAAATACAGCAGCTCGCGGTAATGCCACAGGTCGCGCCAATATTGCTGCTCCAGGCGGTCAGCGGTAATGATGAGTTCAGGCAATGGGTCAGGTGATGTAGGCAGTAAGTGCGGCAGTGAGTTCATGGGGTCAGGGGCACGCAAGATAACCCCCAGCCCGTACTACAAAATCATCAAAGTCCCGATCTTGTTCAGCGGTATCGACCAACAGTGACCCGGTATCGTCCCAGACCAGCAGTGCTCCACCTGCAGCTAGGCTATCAAAGCCGCTGCCAAATTGCACCCGCAGCGCCCGGTTGGGGTTGCGACCATTGGCTGAATAAAAGGTATCTTCCGATCGCCCATTCAAAAACGATTCGAGGTAGAAGGCATAGGGCGTGTTTGCCTTAAACTCAAACTCGGCCAGAGGTTCGGGCACGGTATTACCCGGTGTGCCCAAAAAATCATACGGGGTGGTGTCCCCTATGTCTGTTGTAAAGCTAGACGGTACCACCAGCGGTTGGGGCACGTCAGACGGTTTCACTTCTTCTAACAGCGGCGTCTTTTCACCTGTTTGTAGATCAATTACCCCAAACGTCGATTGATAGCTGCCGCGCGATTCCACAAATTCAAATTCCACCACGGTATCTGCGGCAAACTGAATCCGTTCGTTGTTGAATGTTTCTGGGGCGATCGCATCCTGGGCGATCGCCGGGGTCACGGCGGCTCCCCAAACTCCCACGCTGAGACTCAACGCCAGCAATGTTCCGCGTTTGGTAGGGCGATAGTTGCGATTTTTCATCCTGTCTCCTTCACACCGGGGCGGCGGGGTCATAGTTTTTGTGAAATTACTACCAGAAATACTTGAAGCTTTGACTTACCAGCGGCGACGATCGGGGTTGGGCTGAGCCAAGCTCTGGGCACGGGCTTGATCCAGTAAATCTTGAGCCTGTTGGCGCAGGGCATTAAAGCGATCGCACTCGGCAGTCGTACAAACCTCAACGTCCCCCTCAGGCACCCGAGCAAACCGTCGAGGCCGATCGGCGATCGCGGCCTGTGAGGCCAAGCAAGCGGCGTAGGCTTGATCTAGTGCGGCTGCCAGTTCCGCAGCGGTGGCCAACGTCCCCGGATCTAAGAGATTGGAGTCGGTATCTAACACATTTAACCCCATCGGATCCATGGAGTTAATTCCGGTAATATCTGACTGGTTGAGCTGGGCGATCGCCTTCGTTGGCAGGCTCAACAGCACCAGTCCGGCAGTGAAGCTCACCGTCAGGCCGATGCAGATCCTCTGTAGCTTGATGGGCGGTTGGTGTGGCATGATGGCTTCCTATTGACGAGAAGATTAGAATAATTTTGAGTTTTGAGTTTTGAGTTTTGAATTGACCCCTTAACCTGATTGACTGACAAAACTCCGATCCCCCTCACCCCTCTCCCTCTCCCAGAGCGGGAGAGGGGCTTCGCGCCAAGACTTTACCTCTAGCTCCCCTTCTCCTCTTGTGGGAGAAGGGGTGGGGGGATGAGGGGTAAAAGATTTGTCAGTCAACCAGCCCCTTAACTCAAAATTCAAAACTCAAAATTCAAAACTCCTTCCTTAAAGCTGAAACGACAGTCCCACCCCCAACACAAACCGGGCACCATCGCCTGCACCCGTAATGTCGCGGAACGCGGGTGTAATCACGAGCGGCAGGTTGCGGATGGGGGCGATCGATAATCCCGCAGACAAGTCTTGTCCTGTCCATTCCACGATGGCACTGACCGGACGCGCCACCCGCACAGCAACGCTGCCAAACACGCCTACGCTGTCGGCGTTGTCATTGAAATCGTCTTCGCTGCGAAAGCGGCCATTGCCAACGCCCGCCGTCAGCGCCACGCGGCTGAAGGGCGTGTCCAGGTCTGGATTCGTGCGAATGATGTGGGTCACCGCCCCATAAATCGAATCTTCAAAATCGACGTTGTCGCCAATAGTGGCAAAGCCTTCCCAGCCTGCTGCAACGCTCCAACCATCGGCAAACTGATGATGCAGCTTGGCATTAAAACCACCTGTGCCAAAGTCGCGATTGGAGCCAAAGCTGGCGATCGTATAGGACAATTGCAGCCCCACCGAGCGCTGCGCATCGCCCAAGCCAATGCCCACCCCCAGCGTGCCGTCAGCCGTGTCGCTGTAGCGAGTGCGCGATTGGAAGCTGCCGCTGACGAAACCTCGCAGTCGATCCGCTCCATAGCCAGAAGGATTAGACAGGGTCAGTGCGGGCGCGCCTTCATACGCATACTCGGACTCTAGGGGCTGTAAATTTAGGAGTTCCTGCCGCAGGGTTTCTACGGTTTCAGCCTCCGGCACATCAGCCGTTGAATTAGCTGGCGGAACGACGATCACCTCCCCTTCGACTACCTCCCCTTCCACTTGCGCCAATTGCTCAGCCGCCCTAGCAGAAACTACATGAACCGGAGCCGTTTCAAGCTGGGGCGCAGCAGGTGTGAACCGGGGTGCAGCCGTACTGGTTAAGGGCTGGCTCACGATCTGTTCTGGTGGAGCGATCGCACCCAAGTCAGTACCAGGAGCCAGGACAATCGAGT
>JAYUYI010000675.1:0-2899 GCA_043752545.1 Thermoleptolyngbya sp. | reverse complement strand
CATTCCGGTACCGCCGCCAGTCTCTTCTGGGCGCTATCGGCTACCGGGTGGGGTCAATGCCTCGCAGGGAGGAATGGGAACCGCAGCGTCCACCCCGCCCCAAGCCATTCTCAACTTTCAAGCCAGTGTCGAAGTGCCAGTTTCTGCCCCAGCAGGGCAAGTGGCTACTGCTGAGCGACAGTCGTTTAGTAGCCGCCGTGAGCGACAGTCGTTTAGTAGCCGCCGCGATCGAGCTAGCCGCACAGCCGCTCGTTCTAGCCCCGCCCCCCGCTATGATTTACTGCCCGTTCCCGACCCCAACGCGCCGCTCGGTAATATTGGCACTCTGCCTACAATTACAGTATCGGGCGCGGGTGCGGGTGCGCTCAGGCGATCGCCCCCCACGACCCCAGTGGCGAGCCGCGCCGCAGAACTCGGGTTACGCTATCGAGTTGTGGTCAATGCCCGCGATCGCAGCGTGCAAGAACGCGTACTCCAGCTCTTTCCAGCCGCGTTTCTCACCTATGACGATGACCAAGATGTGGTGATGCAGGTGGGGGCATTTAATGAGCGAGACAATGCTGAAGAGGTGGAAACGGTGCTCGATCAAAATGGCATTCGAGCCAGAGTAGAACGGGTTGATTAGATAGGCCATTTAGAGGTGCAACTTTACCTTTGAAACCCTTGATTTCCCGTGGGGTGGGCATCTTGCCCGTCCAGGCTGGACGGGCGAGACGCCCGTCCCACAAGACTATATAGATCAAGAAATCAAGTTGCACATCGCGTTAAAGCAATATTACTTTCCCTTTTTTCGGCCAGCGGTGGCATCAACCAGGTCTAGTTCTGCCAGCCGAAAGGTGACCAGCTTATCCCAATTGCCGCCTTCAAACAGCACAGCGGCTTTGCCATTACTGATGCGTTGAACCAATCCTTGAAATCCGTAGTAGGTATCGTTAGCGTTGACAACCCGAACGGCTGAACCTGGAAGAATCATATGTCTTACGTAGATCTGGGTAAACCTGTTCGTTTTAAGCTTAAAGCATTCAGTCCTAGAACGTTACGGCTAAACCCTCTAAATCGTTGATGGGCGCTATAGAAAATACGGGCGTGTCCTCCATCGATCCCCACGCTATCAGCGATCTGATGTTGCCCCTTGGCCAGTCAAGTGCAGGAATCCTGCGGACGTTCTATGATTTGAATAGAACTTAAAGTTTTGTAAAATTTTGACTCCAGCCATCCGATCCACCCAACCTCCTGCGCTGTCGGCACCGTGGCATGTACTCGACCCCCTCTGGCAAGGTGGAGACGCGGTCGTTCAGCAGGGACTACCCCACAATCAGCTTGCCCCCGCATGGCAAATGTTGTTACTGGGCGACGGGTCTCCCACCCGTCACCTTCAGCTTCTGACGGGAGAACCCACGGAGGTAGATGTGCTTGACATGTCTCTGATTGGGATGCAGGACGATGATGCCCCCAAACAGATTGAGGTCGTTCCTGGCCCTCGACTGCGGCGACAAGTGTGGCTACGGACGGCCTCTGGTCAGCGGCTTGCCTATGCGACCTCGTGGTGGGAAGCTAGCCACGTTGACGACTATCTGCAAAACCGCTCGCTCCCCATTTGGGCTAGCTTGAGCCGCCTGAGAACCGAACTCTACCGCGATATTCAAGGGATTTACTATGGACACTGTCCGGCTTTAGAGCTAGCGTTTGAACAAGTTGGCCCATTTTGGGGTCGCCACTATTTGTTTTGGCACCATGGCCGCCCGTTGACCCTGATTTACGAGGTGTTTTCACCCTACCTGGTAAAGTACTTGGGCACCATGCAGCTAGATTAGAGTGTAATTAAATTCAACGTCAGTAGTTTTTGTGAAAGGATAGCGAGGCAGGTCTTTTGCAAACGCTATCAGATATTCATCGCTCTGCGAGCTGATAGTGCGCTTTTCATCTGGATGTCTGCTAACAACCGATGATTTCCGACTCTTCTTGGCAATCTCCGTCTGGTTTAGATGCCTTGACCAACGCTGGGTATTTGGTTAATGCGTTGTCTATCGCTATGGGTGATGCAGCCGCAGCCCATACGCGATCGCCCACCGTGCCCAAGGCAGACCCTAATGCATTTCAAATGGCGTTGCGGGCTGTGCTCAAACAGATCTGCCAACTCACCGGTTGGAGCATCGGAGAAGTTTGGCTCCCCAGCGACGACGGCTCTGGTTTGACCTGTAGCTCAATTTGGCACAGCTATGACCCTGAAGCCCTGTGTTCTTGTCATCACAGTCGAGAGGCCGTGGTGGTACAGCCCGGTATGGGGTTGCCCGGTCGAGTTTGGAGCAGCGGTCAGCCGGAGTGGGTGCCCGATGTATCGGCTCCGTCGGAGGATGGGTTTGTGGGGCACGATGCCGCCTTTAGCAGTGGTCTCAAAGCGGGGCTAGGATTACCGATCCTAGCTGATGGGCGCGTGGTGGCAGTGCTGGTATTTTTTGTGTTTGAACCGCGCCAGGAAGACCATCGACTAGTAGGACTGGTTTTGGCGATCGCGGCCCAGCTTGGTGTAATCATTCAGCTGCAACAGAGTGAAACAGCTCTGCGCGAAAAAGAACAGCGCCATGCCGCTAGAGCGCTGCAATTTACCCTAGGCATGACCGAAAATATCACCGAACGCAAACTCGTTGAACGCGCCCTGCAAGCCCAAGAAGCGTTTTTGCGGTTAATTCTTGACAATATCCCCCAGTATATTTTTTGGAAGGATATCAATTCGGTTTACCAAGGGGCAAACCAGCTATTTGCTGAGGCGGCAGGTTTGGCTAGCCCCAGTGAGGTGATTGGCAAAACCGATGCCGAGCTTTGGGATCCGGTACAGACAGATCGATTTCGGGCAATCGATCACCAGGTGATGGCAACCGATGTGCCTTTCCTGCACCAG
>JAYUYI010000674.1:0-2902 GCA_043752545.1 Thermoleptolyngbya sp. | reverse complement strand
GTGATGCCCGCAATGGGGGGGTTGAGTATTTATTAGATCAGCTCGTCAACCGAGGCTATAGTCAGGTTTACGTTGAGACGTTTGGCGGTGGGCAGGTGCTGTTACCCCGCAACGATAACCCAACGCCGTGGCCGTCTGTAGTCCGTGCGCCTGGGTTTGAAAACCGAGATATCTTGGCCGAAGTGATCGACAAAGGACGCGATCGCGGCATGAAGGTGTATGCCTGGATGTTTAGCATGAACTTTGGCTACGCCTACGCCCAACGCCCTGGTGCTCAACAAAGCTTGGCGGTGAATGGTCGCGGCCAAAATAGCCTAATGGCCGAAAGCTCTGGGGCGGTCAATCCTGAAGAAATATTTATTGATCCCTATAGCCCCCAAGCCAAAGCAGATTTTTACAGCTTGGCTCAAGCCGTAGCGCGCCGCCGCCCGGATGGTGTGTTATTCGACTACATCCGCTATCCCAAGGGGACAGGACAGGCTTCGATTGCCAGCCGGGTTCAAGATTTGTGGGTCTATGGACCCGCTTCACAGCAGGCTCTATTGCAACGCGCCCTCAACCCTAGTGGGCTAGATCTGATCCGACGCTTCCTCCAGCGCGGTTCTATTACCACACAAGATATTGCCGACATGTCTGCGCGATATCCGCAAGATAGCGCCCCGCAATGGCAAGGTTTTGCTGCCAATCCTAGCTACGCCACAGCCACCCCTGAACAGCGACGACCGTTCATTGAAACTCAGCTATGGCAGCTTTCGCTCTCTCATGCCTTTCAAGGCGTGCTGGATTTTTTAAATACAGGGGTTTCACCTGCGGCGCAGCGCGGAATTCCGGCTGGGGTCGTGTTTTTTCCAGAAGGAAACCAGGTGATTGGCACCTCCAGCTATGACTCGCGGTTGCAGTTTTGGGATCGGTTTCCGGCAGCGCTAGAGTGGCACCCGATGGCCTACAACACCTGTGGCAACGCCAGCTGCATTGTGCGGCAGGTGCAGCGCGTTCTCTCCATGGCACCAGCAGGGACTAACGTCATGCCTGTGTTAGCCGGAACTTGGGGAAAGCCTGTCAGCAATCGCCCTTCGCTAGAGGTGCAAATGCAGGCAATTCGCCAGGTTGCGCCTCAAATTAACTCGATTAGCCATTTTGCCTTTTCTTGGCAAGATCCACAGGGCGATCGCGATCGCAAATTCTGCCAGCTACCTTAGGGGGAGTTTTGAGTTTTGAGTTGACCCCCTAATTCAAAACTCAAAACTCAAAACTTATTTAGTTTGCTTCTTTCCGCCGCTACAGCGCCCTATCCCAGGGGGGTAATGTCTAATTTGTAGCTCATTTCAACCTGCGCTCCGATCCCCGTTTTGAGCGCCCCAACAATGGGAGCCGCATTGCGCGAATAGGGGCTAGCACTCAGAGGAATATAGCGATCGCCTACCGCCAGGGCTTGGGTCGGGTCATATCCGCGCCAGCCCGCTCCTGGCAAATAGACTTCTACCCAAGCATGGAGATGGCGGTCTGTCCAATCTGGATCCCCTTCGTGGTAGCCACTGACAAATCGAGCCGCCAACCCGACCGCGCGACACACTTCCATAAAGAGCACGGCAAAATCACGACAAGAACCCGCCTGTTTTGTCCAGGTCATTCCCGGTGAAAACGGTTCGCCTGTCTCCCGAATCACATAGTCGCAGGCATCGTAAATTCGCTGATTTAGGGCTGTCAAAAACGCCATGACGCTACTATCGGTACTGTGCAAAATTTCTTGCGCCAGCTGAACTGCCACCGGGTCTACAGACGCAAAGCTCAGCCCTTGACCCCCCAAATAAGGCTGTAGTTGCGCCAGCAGCGACATGGGATAGTCAATCGGCAAATAGGTAGCCCAGGGTTCTAGCAAAAACGCAAATGGGTTGCTGCGAAAGGTTTCTACTTCTGAGGCAACGGTAATCGTAAACGCCTCAATTGGTTCGTCTGAGAAATAAAGCAGTAGCAAACTGCTGCCATCCAAATCGAGGTTCTCGCCAATTTGAGTCGGTAGTGGGCTGACTGCCAGAGAATAAGAGCGCACCGCCTGCGTTACATCGCTACGCGGCAACAGTCGGACTTGATGAGGAGCCAGCGTGACCGGGCGATCGTACGTATAGCTAAGAGTGTGACTAATTTGGTAACGCATGCAGGAGAAAACGAAAGGAGTAAAAATTCATCCGTCTGGGTTTGTACCTATTAACACTCGGTCACTAAGTAATATTCTCAGCTTCTGTTGTAACTACTGTAACTACAGCGACTGCTCACCAGATTCCTACAAGCCTAGTCTCAGCGATCCGGTATTTCTACTGTTATTAAAGGTAAAGCAAGTCAGGGCAAAGCAAGTCTGTCCAAGTTACATTTTGACCACAAAGTCGCGGGTTTTCCGGACAGCGTTGCCGCTTCATCATAAAAAACTCCCCCATCCCTTTAATCAAAGGGTGGGGGAGCAAATTTGCTTTCCGGCTCTTGCAAACCAAGCAGATTGAAAGATTCATTCTGAGAGAGTTGAAACGTGACTCTAAGGTCCAAAACTTAGAGCGCAAGTTCCACAGACTAAATCTTTGAGGCTGCTTGAGCAGAGCTGAGAACAGCTGGGTTAAACATTTAACAATAAAGAACCTGTCGGCTGAAGCCCAAGATTTGACAGACTCTAAGTCAACGCCCAATCAATCAACGTCCGATCCACCTACCGAGGCAGCTGGCGGCTGCTATAAGCATCTACAACCTGGAAAGCAGGAATGCGATCGCTGTAGTCAATTCCAGTTCCGGTCAGAGCGGTGGCAATTTGCTCGAACGAGTCGGAGCGCCAGTTGCGCTCGTGAATTGGCTTAGACTGTTCGCCTCGGAAATAAGCTTGCGTCCCAATCAGGGCGACAGCAACCCAACCTACAGC
>JAYUYI010000673.1:0-2903 GCA_043752545.1 Thermoleptolyngbya sp. | reverse complement strand
CAGAAGCCTTCCGTTCAGCTCGCCTTACCCCCTGAATGTTCCTCAAATCCCTGCATCTGCGGCAATTTCGCAACTATCGGGATCAGGTGGTGAGCTTTGTCGCGCCTAAAACGATCCTGGTGGGAGACAATGCCCAGGGGAAGTCGAACCTATTGGAAGCGGTAGAATTGCTGGCCACCTTGCAGTCGCATCGGACGAGCCGCGATCGCGACCTAGTGCAAGATGGCAGCGCCGAAAGCCGAATTACGGCAACGCTAGAACACACCATGGGTACGGTTGACTTGGCGATGACGCTCCGCAGCAGTGGACGGCGCAGCGTTGCCGTGAATGGTCAAACCTTGCGGCGGCAGCTAGACTTTTTGGGCACCCTCAGCGCTGTCGAATTTTCTAGCCTCGATTTGGAACTGGTGCGGGGCGGTCCCGGCTATCGGCGTGCCTGGATTGACACACTGCTGGTGCAGCTAGAGCCGATTTATGCCCACATTTTGCAGCAATATGGCCTGGTGCTGCGGCAGCGAAATGCGCTCTTAAAGCAGCGACACAGTAAGAATGTTCCGGCGATTGCCCCCGACCCCATGCAGCTAGCCGCCTGGGATGCGCAACTGGCAGCCTTGGGCACCCGCGTCATTCGCCGCCGCGCCAGAGCCATCAATCGCATTGCCCCGCTGGCAGAATTTTGGCACCGAGAAATTAGCAACAGCAGTGAAAATTTGGTGGTGCACTACCTGCCCAATGTGCCGCTTGAACACGATGATCCAGCCCAAATTCAACAGACATTTCTAGCCAAAATTCAGCAGCGGGCGATCGCCGAACAAATGCAGGGCACCACGCTGGTGGGTCCCCATCGCGATGAAATTGGCTTCACCATTAACCAAACGCCAGCGCGCCAATATGGCTCTCAAGGGCAGCAGCGAACGCTGGTGCTGGCGCTAAAATTGGCCGAACTGAAGCTGATTGAAGCGGTCATTGGCGAACCGCCGCTGCTGCTATTGGACGATGTGCTAGCCGAACTCGATCCCAAACGGCAGCGTAAACTGCTAGAAACGATTCAAGATCGATTTCAAACGCTGATTACCACCACCCATCTGGACTCATTTGACGCCCAATGGCTCAGGTCGTCGCATGTTTTGCAGGTGCAGGAGGGACGGGTGGAAGGATAGACGCGATTAAAAGACGCGATGTAGAAACGCGATATAGAGACGCGATGCATCACATCTCTACAGAAGTCATCGGGTTTACGGGAATGCGTCAAGCCCTAATTGGCTCGTGCGCCGATGTCTTGGAGCAGCTGGCGATCGCCGTCTCGTTCGGGGTTGGGGGTGGTCAGCAGGGTGTCGCCGTAGAAAATGGAGTTGGCTCCGGCCATGAAGCAGAGGACTTGAGCCTCGCGGCTGAGCTGGCTGCGTCCGGCACTGAGGCGGACGCGGGTGTTGGGCATGAGGATGCGGGCAGTGGCGCACATCCGCACTAGGTCAATTGGGTCGATGGGGGGCTGGTCTGCCAGAGGGGTGCCTGCTTGGGCAACTAGGGCATTGATCGGGACGCTTTCGGGATGAGGCGTGAGGGTGGCCAGCACTTCCAACATCCGGGCGCGATCGCGGTTGGTTTCGCCCATGCCAATAATGCCGCCGCAGCAAACGGTAATGCCCGCCCGCCGCACGCAGTCGAGAGTTTTGAGGCGATCGCCATAGGTGCGAGTCGAGATCACCTGGTCGTAGAATTCTGGACTGGTATCCAAATTGTGGTTGTAGGCCGTCAGCCCAGCGGCGGCAAGGCGCTGCGCCTGGGCATCGGTCAACATCCCAGCGGTGACGCAGGCTTCCATCCCCAGCGATCGCACGCCTTTGACCATCTCCAACATGTCATCAAACGCCGCCCCGTCGCGAATTTCGCGCCAAGCCCAGCCCATACAGAATCGCGTTGCCCCTAGCTCTTGAGCGCGCCGCGCCGACTCCAACACTTGATTTACAGGTAAGATCGGCTGTTTTTCTACCGACGTTTCATAGTGCGCCGACTGTGGGCAATAGGCGCAGTTCTCGGCACAGCCTCCTGTCTTTACGCTCAGCAGCGTTGCTAGTTGAATGCTGTTGGGGTCATTGTAGCGGCGATGCACCGTTTGAGCCTGGTAAACCAGGTCTAGCAACGGCAGTTGCAGCAGGTCTAAAATTTCGTCGGTAGTCCAGTCGTAGCGGATATCTGACATGAGAAGGACGTATTAGAGAGGGCGCGTCTTGCAACATTAGATCATAGCGCCAGAATTAAATAAGTTTTGAGTTTTGAGTTGACTATCTATCTCAAAACTCAAATAGCAACCCATATTTGGGTAGAGGCATGGCATGCCATGCCCTCTGCCATGCCGCCCTCTGCTATATCAATACGGGAGGTGATGGGATAGCGGATTCATTCAGCCTCTAGGACGACTGTTTAAAGGGAATGTCCTGATTGATGGCATCAATTTCCTGCTGTTCCATCTCGTTAATTTCACGGATGTAGGTTTGTAAGATTTGGGACAAGCGCGGGTTATAGAATCGATGCAGAGAATGATTGGGTGTGGCAGGAAAGCCCCGTCGTTTTTTGTGCCGACCGCCTGCACCGGGGTCAAAGGTTTCAATGCCATTGGCGATCGCCCATTCAATTGGGGTGTAGTAGCAGGCATCAAAGTGGAGGCTGTCAAAATCTTGGGTGGCCCCCCAGTAGCGCCCGTATAAGTTTTTACCTTTGGTGAAGCAAATCGACATCCCCATCGGCTGGCCGGGGTTTTCATCGCTGTAGGCGGCGACCAAAAGGGTGCGATCGCTGTAGTTTGGCGCAAGCTGTTCAAAAAAATGGCGGGTGAGATATTTGCTGCCCCACCAGCCAAATTTATCGCAGGTATCGGCGTAAAACCCATACATTTGGGCGAG
>JAYUYI010000672.1:0-2904 GCA_043752545.1 Thermoleptolyngbya sp. | reverse complement strand
TAAACCAACTGGAAGATGTGGAGATTGACCGGATCAACAAACCGCAGTTGCCGCTGGCATCGGGTGAATTTTCGCGGCGGCAGGGGTGGGTGATTGTGGCGATCGCTGGACTGATGGCGATCGCCGTCGCGTTAATCCAAGGCCGTTTTCTGACTGCAACCGTTGGCCTCAGCCTGCTGATTGGCACCGCCTATTCGCTGCCGCCAATGCGGCTGAAGCGGTTTCCGTTTTTGGCATCGCTGTGTATTTTTAGCGTACGGGGCGTGATTGTAAATCTAGGCTTATTTTTACACATTCAGGACAAACTAGGAGCGTCGCCCTATATCCCGCCTACGGTTTGGACGCTAACGCTGTTTATTTTGGTATTTACCTGGGCGATCGCCCTACTTAAAGACATTCCCGACCTGGAAGGCGATCGGCTGTACCAGATCAGTACCTTTGCCCTGCGCCTAGGGCAGCGCACCGTCTTTAGGCTCACCCGTGGCGTGTTAACCCTGTGCTACGTGGCTATGATGGTGGCTGGGTTAGCAATTCCCACCCTAAACCCCTGGATGATGATTCTGGCTCATGGATTGGCGCTAATAGCCCTCTGGCTGCAAAGCCACCGGGTAGATTTTGGCGATAAATCTACGGTTACGCGATTCTATCAATTCATCTGGAAACTGTTCTTTTTGGAATATTTGATGTTCCCGCTGGCCTGTTTTTTGCGGTCATAGATGTTGGCTTTGGCCTAACTCAGACTACAATCACGGATGGAACAGTTGGTTTGAGTGGGTTAAATGGCAGGAGTGAGGCAGTGAACGACGCAGGGCTATCTAAATCATCGTTAGGGAAACCCATCGAAACCGATATTCCTGAAGCACTGCGAGATTTTGAAGGAGATCTATCCGTTGCTTCCCATCCACCCCAACCGTTAGGGCGACTAGGGCGACATTGGCGCTGGTTTTTTGGCGGGTTGGCGATCGCGCTGCTATTGGGCTGGGCTAACTATCAATTGCCTAGCTCTGAGCTGCCTGCCTCTAGCCCTATCCTGTTTGTTCCGGCAAAACCAGGGTTAGCCGCTACCTCAAGCTGGCGCGCCCTACCTGGCGATTTACTATTGGGGCATATTGCTTATCAAGAAGCTCCGACTAATAGTCTGGGCGGAGTGGTTGCCGATGGCAGCATCAAACTGCGCCAACCCGCAGCGCAAAGCTTTTTGGCGATGGTGCAAGCCGCTAAAACAAACAAAATTTCCTTAATCCCAGTGTCTGGATTTCGCTCCATTGCGGATCAGACCTACCTATTTTTTACCCTCAAGGCCAAAAAAGGTCTAACGGCCACCGAGCGGGCGGCGGTGAGCGCTCCTCCCGGCCATAGTGAACACCACACCGGCTATGCGATCGATATTGCCGACGGCAGTCGGCCGACAACTGATCTAGAAATTACGTTTGAAACCACACCTGCCTTTCTCTGGCTAAAAAAGAACGCAGCTCGGTTTGGATTTGAGCTGTCTTTTCCTAAAAATAATCCGCAGGAGGTCAGCTATGAGCCTTGGCACTGGAGATTTGTGGGCGATCAGGGCAGCCTAGAAACCTTTTATAAAGGCCAACTTGCCCAGCCCAACCGTCCAGGCAACCCGTAATTAAGTGACGGCTCGACGACGGGCAAGAAACCACGGCATGAGGGCAAAAATTCCTAGCACAATGTAGTAAATCGTGCCCGATACCGGGTCAGGGTTGTGCAACGACTCTATGGGCGACAAGCCACGTAGACCCACTCCAACGGCCATTTCTGCCAACAGCACCAAGCCGAGGGCGATCAGACCAGTGCTGAGTTGAGTTGAAAGGGACGCGATCGCGATCAAGTGCTGATTGATCCAACGTGCTCCTAGGACGATCGCTGCCAACATCAGCGGCATCTCCAACAGTTCAGCGAATCGACTGCCAACAAGTGGAATCACAAAGAGGACACGCAGTGTCCCCAGGACAAACCCGGCACCGAAGACAATAAGAAAATAGATAACGGCTGCTTTAAGCACATTCATTGGTATGGGTAGAAATAGAGCGCCCATTCCTTAAATTTATAGCGCGCCTAGATGGATAAGATATCCATCCTAAAAGAGTTGCGGTTGATCTCATTTCTATGCCCAAGGATCATAAATTTATTTAATTCGCGACCCTTATTCAGTTTCTTCAAACAAGCGATCGCCCCGATTGAGTCGATAGGCCATTTGATAGGTTTGCTCTTGCGATCGCATGGTCGGGGCGTGGGCGGCCAAATAGCGAGCGGTTGCTACCAATACCTGCACCCTTGCTTCGGGGCTATCTTCCAGGGTGGCATGGAGCCGGAATGCCGCGTCCAGCGATTGAATCACATGAAAATCACGATTTTCGCGCAGCATCAATTTCCCTAGCAGCGCCATCAATCGCTGGGGTTCGCCCCCGCTATAAAGATATTGCGCCACCAATTTCCCGGTTTCATTTACCTGCTGCTGGCGATCGAGCAGTGCGGGCAGCTGGTGTAACAAAGATTCTGGATTGGCAACGGTATCTTGAGGATCGGCTAAGCGAGCGGGCGGCACATTGAGAAACCGATTCAGATAGACGCTGATCGCAGCATCAAACACCCCGCGCAATAGCTCCACCGTTGGCGATCGCTGCAAACCCTGGTGGACTGCATTGGCAAACGTAAAGGGATGATGGGCTGCATCCCAATCACCATGATCATTATTGGTATGGAACCGCGCCACGCGCAAAGCTGCCCCATAGGTCACTGCTGCGGCTAGCTGCACTTCGGTGCTGCCTGTGCGCAACGCCTGAAGGAGCGCGTCTACAATGGCCGCTGCATCGTCGCCAAGCAAGATTGGCAGCAGTTCGGCTCGGTTGTTCCAGCTACCCCGCTGCGATCGCCCCACTGCCAGCG
>JAYUYI010000671.1:0-2905 GCA_043752545.1 Thermoleptolyngbya sp. | reverse complement strand
TTTTCATTCGAGCCGATGTCTCTAAGGCGGCGGATGTTGAACAGATGATTGCTGCGACCGAATCCGCGTTTGGCGGGCTGCATGTGCTGTTCAATAATGCGGGCATTTTCCATCTTGATGATGGTTCTGTGTTAGACACCGACGAAGCAATTTGGGATTTGACCATCAACATCAATCTCAAAGGCGTGTTTTTGGGCTGTAAATATGGCATTCCGGCACTGCTGCGCTCTGGCGGTGGTTCGATTATTAACACGGCCTCATTTGTGGCGGTTGTCGGTGCGGCCACGGCTCAAATTGCCTACACGGCCAGCAAAGGCGGCGTCTTGTCCCTAACGCGCGAAATCGCCGTAGAGTTTGCCCGCCAAAATATTCGCGTCAACGCCCTCTGCCCTGGCCCCGTCGAAACACCGCTGCTCGAAGAACTGCTAGCCGATCCAGCCCGCCGTCAGCGCCGCCTAGTACATATTCCCCCCGGTCGCTTTGCCAAGGCGCAGGAAATTGCCCAGGCGGCCTTGTTTTTGGCTACCGATGAGGCATCGTTTGTGAATGGCTCCACTTTCTTGGTCGATGGCGGGATTACAGCGGCCTATGTGACTGCCGAATGAGGGCACCGCCGCATGAGTAGAGACGCGATTAATCGCGTCTCTACGATCCCCATTTGCGTCTCGACGCCTGACCCATTTCAACGGATGCCTGCCAAATACATAAAACTTTCGTGTTTTAAACCCCCGATCTCTTCAGCGAACGATGAAATCACGATTTGCTAGGGCAATTGCCAAGCGCATCACAGAATCTCTAGGGTAAGATGCGATAAAACTTAACAGATGACTGTTAATACGTGATAGCGATCGCCCCATCAGCGCCCGTGAATTCAGTTCGGTTTAGCCAGTCCTAGTCAACACGGAGAACCCATCACATGGACGCGACAGCGGAAAAGCAGCCTCATCGGGTCGTCATTGTCGGCGGCGGCTTCAGCGGGCTATACGCGGCCAAAGCTCTGGGTCGTGCTCCCGTCAGCGTGACCTTGGTTGACAAGCGCAACTTCCATCTATTTCAGCCGTTGCTCTATCAAGTGGCCACGGGCACGCTCTCTCCAGCCGATATCTCTTCACCGCTGCGAGGAATTTTGAGCGATCGCAAAAATACCAGCGTCGTCATGGAAGAGGTGGTAGACCTCGATCCGGCACGACAGGTTTTGGTACTCAAAGGCGAAGACCTGCCCTACGACACGCTAGTGGTTGCGACCGGGGTTAGCCATCACTATTTTGGCAACGATCAATGGCGCGAAACGGCTCCGGGCCTCAAAACAATCGAAGATGCCCTGGAAATGCGACGGCGGATTTTTATGGCATTTGAGGCTGCAGAACAGGAAACTGACCCAGAAAAACGTAAAGCGTGGCTGACCTTTGTGATCATCGGTGGCGGGCCGACGGGGGTAGAATTGGCGGGGGCGATCGCCGAATTGGCCTATCGCACGCTAACCGAAGATTTTCGCAACATTGACACCACCGAAGCCCAAATTCTATTGCTTGAGGGGCTAGATCGGATCTTGCCACCCTACGATCCCGAGCTGTCGGTAAAAGCCGCCGAATCGTTGGCTAACTTAGGTGTGACGGTTCGCACCAAGACCCTAGTGACCAACATTGACGACACCGTAGTGACCCTGCGGCATGGGGATCACACCGAGCAACTCTCTGCCAAAACCATCCTCTGGGCAGCGGGCGTCAAAGCGTCGGGCATGGGGCAAGTGCTGGCTGAAAAAACCGGAGTGGCGCTCGATCGCGTTGGCCGGGTCATGGTAGAACCAGACTTTAGCCTCGCCGGACATCCTAGTATTTTTGTGATTGGAGATCTGGCTCACTATGCCCACCAAGGCGACAAACCCCTGCCGGGGGTGGCTCCGGTGGCGGTTCAAGAGGGCGAATATGTAGCTGGACTGATCCAAAAACGGCTGCAAGGCGCTCCCATTCCCGCGTTTGTCTACAAAGACACCGGCAGTTTGGCGGTGATTGGGCAAAACGCAGCGGTGGTCGATTTGGGCTTCATTAAACTTTCGGGTCCCCTGGCTTGGTTTACCTGGGTATTTGCACATATCTACTACTTAATTGAGTTCGACAATAAGCTAATTGTGCTGCTCCAGTGGGGCTGGAACTACTTCACCCGCAAGCGCGGTGCACGGCTGATTACGGGCGAAGGGGCAATGGCTCAAGCCGCAGAAGCCGATGCCGATGACAACTATCGGGTGCCTGCCGGGATTGGAGCTAGGGACTAAGGGATAGAAGAGCAGGTCGCGCTTTTAGGTGTTGCTGAACTGCGGCATGGCTTTGGTCGTGTTGGCAAGGCGTGTGAGCGTTTCGCTCACGTTCAGGCCAAACAAATCGTCCGTTCATCAGCAATGCTTATTTTAATTGCCCTGCATGACCCGCCTTCTCACTCACTCATCTTGACGCCAATATTAACTATTAATGCAATCTGTATCGGAGGGTGACCACTTTTTGATACTAATTCACCTGAGATTTGCTTTAATTTTTGCACTTCAGGAGAAATGGCTATGCTTACATCCGGTTTACTGGCAACTGTTCCCGCGACGTTGGAGTGGAGTCCTACTGTCGCGATTGTCATGATTTTGTGCAACATTGTGGCGATCGCCATTGGCAAATTGACGATTCAGCAGCCTAACGTGGGGCCTGAGTTGCCATCTCCTAACCTGTTTGGGGGTCTGAGTTTGGGTGCTCTATTGGGCACCACCTCTCTGGGGCACATTCTCGGCGCTGGGGTAATTTTGGGTTTGTCTAACATGGGTGCCCTCTAACAATACTCCGGACAGTTTTTGTGAAAGAGCTGGAAACCCGCGTTGTATCGTTACCACTTGCCCTCACCCTTTTCATGTATGCCGAAGGCTTTA